>CAYUPN010000011.1:39834-66227 GCA_964446605.1 uncultured Bifidobacteriaceae bacterium
GGGCTCGCGACCAACGCGCTCTACGCCGCGTACATGGCCTGGTTCTTCTCGTCGTCCGCGCGCTGAGCCGCTCCATCCGGCGCCGCACGCGCGTCCGCTTCACAGGAACGCGTCATGCCGACAACCGTCCCGTTCTTCGCCCCGGACATCACCGAGAGCGACATCACCGCCTGCGCCGAGGTGCTCCGCAGCGGCTGGCTGACGACGGGCCCCTGCGTGCGGGAGTTCGAGAAGGCGTTCGCCTCGGCAGTCGGCGCGCGTCATGCGGTCGCCGTGAACTCGTGCACCGCGGCGCTGCACCTGGCCCTCGAATCGCTCGAACTCGGGCCGAACCAGGGCGTGCTCGTGCCGACGATGACGTTCGCGGCCACCGCGGAGGTGGTGCGGTACTTCGGCGCGGTCCCGCTGCTCGTCGACTGCGACCCGGCCACGGGCAATCTCTCGCTCGACGCCGCGGCCGCGCGGCTCGCGCAGATCCGCGCCGGCGGCTGGACCCCGGCCAGACGGGTGACGGACGTCGTCGGCATCATGCCGGTGCACGTCGGCGGGCTGATGCTCGACGTCGGCGCCGTGCGCCGCTTCGCCGCGCGGCACGGCCTCTGGATCGTCGAGGATGCGGCGCACGCGCTGCCGGCGGCCTGGCGCCCGGGCCACGACGCCCCCTGGCAGCGGTGCGGCGAGGACACCGCCGACGTCACCTGCTATTCCTTCTATGCGAACAAGACGATCACGACCGGCGAAGGCGGGATGGCGGTGACGGGGTCGGCGGCGCTCGCCGCGCGGATGCGGCTGATGTCGCTCCACGGGCTGTCGCACGACGCGTGGAACCGGTACACCGGCCACGGATCCTGGGACTACCGGATCGTCGCGCCGGGGTTCAAGTACAACCTCACCGACATCGCCGCGGCGCTCGGGCTCCGCCAGCTCGCGCGCGCCGAAGCCATGCGGCAGGCGCGCGCACGCATCGCCGCACACTACCATCAGGAACTCGCCGGCGAAGCCGGCATCGCACTTCCCCCGGTCGACCCCGATCGCATCCACGCCTGGCATCTCTTCCCGATCCGCGTGGAGGGCGACCCCACCGGCGCGCGCCGCAACGCGGTCATCGAGATGCTCCGTGGCGCGGGCGTGACCTGCTCGGTGCACTGGCGCCCCCTGCACCTGCACCCGTACTACCAGGACACGTTCGGGTACGAACCCGACGACTGTCCGGCCGCGACCGCGCTGTTCGCAACGCTCGTGTCGCTGCCGATCTTCTCGCGGATGACCGGACCCCAGATGGACGCCGTCGTCGCGGCGGTCCGGGCGGCGGTGCGCACGGTGCGTCCCGTACAGGTCTGACGCGCATCGCCCTCCGGGGCCGCGCGCACTCTCGCGCATCGACGGAAGGATGGTCGCATGATGGTCGTGCTCACTCCCGGCGGACGAGCCACCCTGGACACGCTCGTACACCGCCCCGGACCGCTCGTCGTCAGGCCGCGCGGCATGCTGCGCGATCTGTTCGATCGCGCCGTGGCGGCGGCGGGACTGCTGCTGCTCTCGCCACTCTTCGCAGTCGTGGCGCTGCTCATCAAGCTGGATTCGCGCGGACCGGTCTTCTTCCGGCACAACCGGGTCGGCCGCGACTTCCGCCCCTTCGGCGTCTGGAAGTTCCGGACCATGCGACAGGACGCACCGGCGCTCGGAGGGCCGCTGACCATCGGCGAGGATCCCCGCGTCACGCGCGTGGGCCGTCTGCTCCGCCAGGCGAAGATCGACGAGCTGCCGCAGCTGATCAACGTGCTCACCGGCGAGATGAGCCTCGTCGGCCCGAGGCCCGAGGTCCGCCAGTACGTCGACCTGTACCTCCCCGCGTATCGTGAGCTGCTCCAGGTGCGTCCGGGCCTGACGGATCTCGCCGCGCTCGCCTACCGGAACGAAGCGGCGGAACTGGGCCGGTGTGCGGACCCGGAGGGCACGTACGTCTCCGAGACGCTGCCGCGCAAGCTCCGCCTGTCGCGCGAGTCGGTCGAGCGGTCGTCCCTGTGGTTCGACCTCGGCATCCTCGCGGCCACCGCCGTCGATCTCGCGCGCGACTGGCTGCGGCTCGGCGCCCGGCTGCGCGTGTCGATGCCGCGGGCCAGGCTGGAGGCGATGCGCGACGGCGCGCTCCGGCACCGGCGGCCGGCCATCGTGATCCTGCAGCTCGGCCTGGCCGCCGCCGCGAACTGGGCGGCGTTCTGGCTGCGCTTCGACGGCAGCGTTCCGCCGGTCGAACAGGCCCTGTTCCGGGGCACGCTGCCGTGGCTGCTCGGCGTGCGCGGCGTCGCCTTCGCCGCGTTCCGTGTGAACGAAGGGCTGTGGCGCTACGCCGGACTCTGGGATCTCCGCTGCATCCTGCTGGCGGTCGGCACGAGCACGGTCGCCTGGTACGGAATCGTGCACGGGCTCTGGGGGATCTACGCCTACCCGCGCTCCGTGTTCATCATCGACGCACTGCTGCTCGTCTTCGCGCTGGGCGGCGTGCGTCTCACGCGACGCCTCCTGCCCGAAGGGCTCCTGCCCCGCGGCGGCCGCCGGGTGCTCATCGCCGGCGCGGGAGACTGCGGCGAGACGATCGTCCGGTCGATGCGCTGGAACGCCGCGGACCGCTACGTCCCGGTCGGCTTCGTCGACGACGATCCCGGCAAGCGGGGGCAGTACATCCACGGCGTGCCGGTGCTGGGAACGTGGGACGAGCTGCCCACCGTCGTCAGCGCGACCCGGCCGCAGGAAGTGCTCATCGCGGCGCCGGCCCTGCCGCCCGCCTCGCTTCGCCGCGTGCTGTCGCTCCTCGAGCCGTTCCCGGTGGACATCACGCGCGTGCCGGATCGCGGCGTGGCGGCCGGCCGCATCGAGGTCGCCGGGATCCGCAGCCTGGCCATCGAGGACCTGCTGGAGCGTGCGCCGGTCGGCCTCGACGACAGCGCCGTCCGCACGCTGCTGACGGGCCGGCGCGTGCTGGTGACCGGCGCCGGCGGATCGATCGGCTCCGAGCTCTGCGCGCAGATCGCGCGGCTCTCGCCCGCGGGCCTCGTGCTCTACGAGCGCTACGAGAACAACCTCTACACCGTGCTCAACGCGCTGCACGACAGCGGCATCGGGGCCGAGCTGCTGCCGGTCGTCGGCGACGTCACCGACGCCGCGCGGCTCGCGTGCGTCTTCGAGCAGATGCGCCCGGACGTCGTCTTCCACGCCGCCGCCCACAAGCACGTGCCGCTGATGGAGGTGAATCCGTGCGAGGCGGTGAAGAACAACGTCATCGGCACGCGGCTGGTCGCCCAGGCCGCGAGCCGGCACGGCGTCGAGCGGATGATTCTGATCTCGAGCGACAAGGCCGTGAACCCCACGAGCGTGATGGGGGCGACGAAGCGGGTGGCCGAGCTGCTCCTCGCCGCGGCAGGCGGCGGACGCACGCGATTCGCCACGGTGCGCTTCGGCAACGTGCTCGGCAGCAACGGCAGCGTGGTCCCGCGGTTCCTCGACCAGATCCGCGCCGGCGGGCCCATCACCGTCACGCATCCCGACATCCGCCGGTACTTCATGCTGACGAGCGAGGCCGTGGAGCTCGTCCTGCAGGCCGCCGCACTGGCCGAGCCCGGCGCCGTGTACGTGCTCGACATGGGAGAACAGGTGCGCCTGCTCGACCTGGCCCGCAGCCTGATCCGGCTGGCGGGACTCGTCCCCGAGCGCGACATCGAGATCACGTTCACGGGCCTGCGCCCCGGCGAGAAGCTGCACGAGGAGCTCGTCGGGCCGCAGGAAGAGAGCGTCGCGGCAGCCGTTCCGAAAGTGCTGCGCATCCGCCGCACCGCGCCGCTGCCCGACGTGGCCGCGGACATCGGCCGGCTCGAGGCGCTCGCGCTCGCCGGCGACGAGGCCCGCGTGCTGGAGCAGCTGCGCGTGGTCGTGCCGACCTTCACACCGTGGGCCCACGGCGCCCCGGCGATGCCGGCGTGGGCGTCCGCCCCGGTGCCCCGAACCCTCCTCGACGCACCGTTGCCGGAGCCGGCCTCCGCCTGGGCGCCGCAGTAGAGCGGAGACCGCCGTGCTGATCGCCGTCAATTATCACTATCTCCGGCCGCCAGACGACTCCCGGGCCGCGGCCGCCATCCATCCGACGACGCCGGCGGAGCTGGCGCGGCAGATCGATCTGCTCGCGCGATGCGGCACGTTCGTGTCGGCGCAGGACGTCGTCGATGCGCTCGACGGCCGCCGCCCGCTGCCGCCGCGCGCGCTGCTCCTCACCTTCGACGACGGACTCGCCGAACAGTTCGAGCACGGCTGGCCGCTGCTCGTGCGGCTCGGCGTGCCCGCCGTCTTCTTCGTCAACACCGCGCCGCTCGTCGACGGGCGGCTCGCGGGCGTGCACCGAATTCACTTCCTGCGGGCCCACTGCGGGCCGGACGTGCTGCGTAGCGCCGTGCGCGGTGCGACGCCGCAGTGTGGTCCGCAGGAACCCGCGGCGATGCGCGCGCGCGCCATCGCGCACTACCGGTACGACGACCCCGACACCGCGGAGCTGAAGTACCTGCTCAACTTCGCCATCGATCCCGGGGAACGCGACCGGCGGCTCGCCGCCCTGTTCGCCGAAGCAGTCGGCCGCGACGAAGCGGATGTCGCGGCCGGGCTGTACATGAGCTGGGACATGCTGCGCGCGCTCGGGGCCGCCGGGTGCCTCGGGTGCCACACGCACAGCCACCTCCCGCTGGGCCGCCAGCCGCCGGGGGTCGTCGACGCGGAGATCGCCGAATCGATGGCGGTGCTGACCGCCCGCACCGGTGTCCAGCCCGCGGGGATCAGCTATCCCTACGGGTCGAAGGACGCCTGCGGGCCCGTGGTCGCCGCGGCCGCGGCGCGGGCGGGCTGCCGGTTCGGGTTCACGATGGAGCGCGCCGGGAACGCGGACCTGCGGCGGCCGCTGCTGCTGGCGCGCATCGATCACAACGACGCGCCGGGAGGCAAGGCCGCGCGATGGCCGGCCGACGAGCTGTTCGACGGCATCGGCGGCAGCCGGTGGTGGGAGGAGGAGGCGGCCGCATGACGGCGCGTATCGTGCTCCTGACCGGCGGCGAACGACGGCATCGCCATGTCGCGCGCGAGCTGCACCGATCCATCGGGCTCGCCGGCGTCGTCAACGAGGAGAAGGCGAACCCGGTTCCGGCCGGACCAACGCCGCCCGGCGATCTGGATGTGCTCCGGCACCATCTGGCCGAGCGCGAGGAGACGGAGGCGCAGCTCCTCGGAGAGCCGGACGTGCCGGCCGGCGTGCCGCATCTCGCGGTGAGCCACGGCGAGATCAACGGCCCGGACGTGCTCGAGTGGATCAGGGTCGCCGCGCCGGACCTGCTCGTGCTCTACGGGACCAGCCTGGTGCGGGCTCCCCTGCTCGACACGTTTGACGGGCGTATCATCAACCTGCATCTCGGCCTGTCGCCGTACTATCGCGGAACCGCGACGAACTTCTGGGCGCTCGTGCACCGCGAACCGGAGTGCGTCGGCGCGACCCTGCACCTGGCGGCCCCGCGCGTCGACGCCGGCGGCATCCTGGAGCAGGTGCGGCCCGCCTGCCTGCGGGGCGACCGCGCACACGAGCTCGGGACCCGCGCGCTCATGGCGGCGGCGACGGTGCTGCCGGCCGTGCTCGAACGGTATGCGGCGGGCCGTCTGGATCCGGTGCCGCAGGATCTCTCGCACGGTGTCGTGTTCCGCCGCCGCGACTTCACCGCGGACGCCGTCCGACGCCTCTGGCGGCAGCTCGAGACCGGCATGATCGACGAGTTCCTCGCGTCGCGCGACGAACGCCTCGCCCGACGGCCGATCGTGCAGCGCCTCGCGGAGGGCGCGTCCGGACAGACTCATGCGCAGATGGGATGACGTGAGAGCCGGCCTCGTCCGCAGGGCAGGAGCCACGACGCTGCTGGCGCTGCTCGTCGCGTGCGGCGGTGGACAGCGCGCGCCGGAGCTGCCGCGCGAGCCGTCCCCGCCGCGGCCGCCGCCGTCGAGCGGCGGCGTCTGGTACGTATCGCCGTTCGGCACGCCGGACGGCGACGGCGGACCCGATCGGCCGCTGGATCTCGCGACGGCGCTGTCCGCGAACAGTCCCGCGCGCCCGGGAGACACGATCTGGCTGCGCGGCGGCGTGTACCGCGGCGGCGTCACCAGCCACCTCGAGGGCACGGCGGACGCGCCGATCGTCGTGCGCGCCTATCCGGGCGAGCGCGCCGTCATCGACGGCAACACGCCGGCGGCCGTCGATCTCAGCGCGGCGCTCGCGATCTTCGGATCCAACACCTGGTTCTGGGGATTCGAGGTCACCAGCTCGCGCGCCGACCGCGTGGACACGCATGAGCCCAACGCGCCGGCCGGCATCACCGTGCTCGAGTCCTCGAACATCAAGCTCATCAACCTGCGGGTGCACGACATGCCGGGCAACGGGCTCGGCCTGTGGAGCGAGAACGTCGACGCCGAGGTGTACGGCTGCCTGGTCTACTACAACGGCGTGAACGAATACGACCACGGGATGTACGTGCAGAACCGGAGGGGCGTGAAGCAGCTCGTCGACAACGTGATCTTCCGGTCGGCCGGGCACGGCGTGCACGCCTTCGGATCGAGCGCCGCGTTCCTCAACGACATCCGGCTCGAGGGCAACACGATCTTCAACAACGGCGAGATCGCGGGCGCGAGCGACCGCAACATCCTCGTCGGCGGCGACATCCGCGCCCACCGCCCGCGGGTCGTCGCGAACGCGACCTACTATCCCACCGCGAACGGCGCCAACAACCTCGGCTACGACGCCGGCTGCGACGATGCGGTCGTCACGGACAACTACTTCGTCCGGGGCGAGACCGCGTTGCAGATGATCAACTGCCGCGCGCGCGAGCTGGCCCGCAACGTCCTGGTCGGCGCGTGGCACCCGGGGAACCTGCCGCTTCTCTACCCGGAGAACACGTACGTCAGCGGGCTGCCCGCCGCCACCAAGGTGCTCGTCCGCCGCAATCGGTACGAGCCGGACACCGCGACGGTGACGGTCTACAACTGGGCACGGGCATCGCGCGTCACCATCGATCTCTCGGCGGCCGGCATCGTCTCCGGCCAGCGGTACCGCGTGTACGACCTCCAGGATCCCGAGGCCGGCGCCATCGACGAGAACGTCTCCACCGGCGCGCCGGTGACGCTGCCGATGACCGGACTGGCGACGGCGACGCCGGTCTGGATCGACGCCGTGCAGCCGCGCCATACCGGCGTGGAGTTCGGCGTGTTCCTGATCCGTTCCCGCTGATCAATTCCGTCCCCGGCCGGCGGCATCCGCCGGCAGGGCGCGCGTTCGGGAGAGACGACCGTGTCTCATGCCACCGCAGGGCCCGCGCGGCCCGATGCTCCCTCGTTCGACGCCGACTTCTCGGAGGCGCAGCTGCAGCAGGCGCTGCAGGAGGTGGGCCTCACCTCCGGCGACATCGTGTTCGTGCAGGCCGACCTCGACGCGCTCGGATCGGAGTGCCGCAGCCCGTCGCGCGAGCAGCGGTCGGCCACGGTGCTGCGGGCGCTCCGGGACATCACCGGCCTGAACGGGACGATCGTCGTGCCGACGTACACGTTCTCCTTCTGCCGCGGAGAGCGGTTCGACACCGCGACGACGCCGACCGGCGGCGGGCCGTGGAGCCCGTCGGCCGAATTTCTGGAGCACGTGCGCACGCTCCCGGACGCCGTGCGCTCGTTCGATCCCATCCACTCGGCGGCCGGAGTGGGGCCCGCAACGATCCGGCTGCTCGGCGATCTCCCGGCCACCTGCTTCGGCGACGGCAGCCTGCAGCACCGGCTCCGCCGCGAGGGAGCGCGCCTCTGCACGCTCGGCCTCGACATGGGTGAGGCGACGATGGTCCACCATGCCGAGGCGATGGCGGAGGTCCCGTTCCGCTACCGGAAGCTGTTCACCGGCACCGTGGTCCACAACGGCATTGCGCGGCGGACGGGCTGGGTGTACGAGGTGCGCGTCCAGGCCCCGAACTTCACGCTGGACGCGTCGGAGGTCGTCGAGGAGGCGCTCGCGCGCGGCGTGATCCGCCAGGCGCGCATCGGCCGCGGCATCGTCCAGTCCGCCGACGCGCAGGCCTTCTTCGACCTGGTGTACCGGATGCTGGAACGCAATCCCTGGTGCACCGTGCAGGGCCCACCCGAGGATCCGCTCGTGCTCGAATCGAAGCGGGTGCCCCGGCAGACTCCGCCGGTCGCGCTTCCGCCGGACGCCTCGCTCGGCGCGATCGTCCGCACGCTGGCGCCGGTGCGACGCGACATCGTCTCCGACGGCTACGACGCGGCGCTCGAGGCGCTGGCGGGCCTGGTGCCGATGCAGGTGCACGAGTATCCGAGCGGCACCGAGTGCTTCACGTGGACCGTCCCGGAGAAGTGGACCTGCCGCGAGGCGTGGCTGGAGACGCTGGACGGCCGCCGGCTGTTCTCGTACGCCGACCACCCGCTGCACGTCGTGTCGTACTCGCTGCCGTTCGAGGACGAGGTGTCGCGCGAGACGCTGTTCGAGCACCTGCACGTCCACGAGCGCCTGCCGGACGCGATCCCGTTCGTCTTCAAGTACTACGAACGGGACTGGGGGCTCTGCTGCAGCCAGCGGATGCGGGACCGGCTCACTGACGCCCGCTACCGGGTGGCCATCCGCAGCGAGTTCAGCTACGGCACGCTGAAGGTCGGCGAGGTCGTCGTACCCGGACGCACCGACGACACGATCGTCCTCTGCGCGCACCTGTGTCATCCCGGCATGGCCGTGGACGATCTCACCGGCGTCGCGGTGGGCATCGGCGTCGTCCAGGAGCTGCTGCGCAGGCGGATGCCGACGCGCTACACGTATCGCCTGCTGATTCTGCCGGAAACCATCGGATCGCTGGCGTACCTGAGCCGGAACGAATCGCTGGTCCCGCGCATGAAGGGGGGACTCTTCCTGGAGATGCTGGCCCTCGGGAACCCGCACGTGCTCCAGCTCTCCCACGCCGGGGACACCGCGGTGGACGCCTGCTTCGCGGCGGCGGTGGAGGAGGCCGATCCGGACAACTGGACGGCGAAGTACCGGACGCTCGTCGGCAACGACGAGCGGCAGTTCAACGCGCCGGGGGTGCGGGTGCCCATGCTCGCGCTGCTGCAGATCCGCAGGCCGGGAGCGCCCGACTACCCGTACCGGGAATATCACTCGAGCTTCGACACCGCGGAGCTGGTGACGAACGCGCGGCTGGAGGCCTCGCGCGATCTCGTGCTGAAGATGATCGCCGCGCTCGAGGCCGATCGGGTGCCGATCAACCGCTTCAAGGGAGAGATCTGCTGCTCACGGTACGGGCTGCACGTCGACTGGTTCACGGCGCCGGACGCGCACCAGGCCTTCTGGCGCATTCTCGACGCGGTGGACGGCACCCGCTCGGTCGCGCAGATCGCGCGCCTCGCCTCGACACGTGTCGAGATGGTGACATCGGTGCTGGACCGGCTGGAACAGCACGGGCTGATCGAGTACCAGCTGCCGCGCGCGGAGCCTCCGTCGCCCGCCGGGCCGCGCGGGCGGGCCGCCGGACCCGGACGGGACACGTCCGGGGACGAGGCGACGCCGGTCCCCCGGCGGCGGCGCGAGCTCCGGGAGGAACTGGCCGCGCTGGATGCGGCGCTGCGCCCCGGAGAAACCGGCGTGTAGCGCACACGCGTCCCCGTGAACACGACGAGCGGCTGGAGCCCGGCTCCAGCCGCTCGTGCCGTTTTTGCGCTCCGGAATGGCGGCCGGCTATTCCGGAATGTAGGTCGGATCGTCGGTGATGACGATCTGATCCAGGTACGTGTTGGCTTCGCGTCCCGCGAATACGAGCGTGTGGCGGCCCCGATCGAGCTGGAACGCACGCGGCGACAGCGTCCCCGGCGCGCCGCCGTTGCGGCCGTTGACCACCGTCCACTGCCACTGATTGGCCCAGCGGTTCTCCGCGACGTCGTAGACATCGCGCTGGCCGTCCATGATGACCTCGAACGAGTCGCGGCTCGCGTCCGGCGCGTACACGCGGGCCCAGATCACGTACGTGCCCGCGCGCGGCACGTCGATCTGGTAGGTCGCGGTGCCCGTGTCCGCCCGGGTCGCGTAGATGTACTGCCCCGAGACGGATCCGCTGCCGCGCTTGCTCATCGAGCGGAGGCGGCCGTTCTCGGCCTCGAGCTGGATGAGGACGCGGGACGGGGCCGGCTGCTGCGGCTGGCTGTTCGAGACGGTGAACGTCACCGGCGCCGACGTGGCGGTGTTGCCCGCGGCATCACGCGCCGTCGCGGTGATCGTGTGGCGGCCATCCGAGAGGCTGGCCGTGTTGAAATCGGTCTCGTAGGGCGCGACGCGCTCCTCGGCGCCGGCGACGGCGCCGTCGATCCGGAACTGCACGCTCGCGATCCCGACGTTGTCGGTGGCCGTGGCCCGCAGCATGATCTGGCCGCTCACCGTCGACCCGGACGCCGGCGCGGTGATCGCCACGACGGGCGGGGTCGTATCGGCCACGCCTCCACCGCCGACGTTGCCGGTGTCGCCGGTGTCGCCGGTGTCGCCGCCGTCACTGCCACCGCCCGAGTCGCCACCGCCCGTATCGCCGCCACCGGTGTCTCCACCGCCGGTGCCCCCGCCGCCGGAGGTCCGCAGCACGACGAACGCGCCGAACTCCGCGGGCGTATGCTCCGGGATCCGGCTGCGACCCGCCGGAACGGCCGTCGTCCGGCCGGTCATCGGGATCACCACCGTGCCGCCGGCGTAGGTGCCGCTGGCCACCGGGCTGCCGAAGAAGTTCTGGACGTCCCGGATCTCGTAGGTGTCGCCGGCGCTCAGCACGTTCGACAGGTTCACGCTGACCTGCGAGGCCGAGCCCCAGTTGTAGACCGTGACGTTCCCGCGGCCCTCGACGTACCGGCTCGGCCGGACGTAGGCCCAGGTCCCGCTCGGCCGGCTGCCGTAGTAGCTGCTGCCCGAGTACGTGGACGGCAGGCTCGAGGGGTAGGTCGATCCGACCACGCGGTTGCCGCTGAACGACACCGGCGTCGTGCCGTTGACCACCACCGCGAAGGAGCCGTGCGCGAACACGTTGTTGTCGAACCGCGAGTTCGAGAGGCTCGACCCGTAGCCGAAGTTCGTGTTCTCGCCCTGGCTGTACGTCGGGGCGCTGTACATGTAGTTGCCGGCGAAGGTCGAGTTGCTGCCGTTGGTGCCGCCGAAGACGACCTGACTGAGCTTCGCGGACGGCTCCCGCACGGCGCCGTTGTTGAAGACCGTGTTCCCCTCGATGTGGAAGTTGTTGAGGAGATTGCTGCCCGAGGCGTACAGGTGCAGCCCGTAGCCCGAGTTCGCGAACACGAAATTCTCGACGATCCGCTTCGTGCCGCTCGTGTTCTGGGCGTAGATGCCGTGGTCGCGGCTGTTGATCCCGTTGTAGTAGAACAACGAGCCGTAGACCTCGGAGTCCACCGACGACGCCCAGAAGCCGATGCCCTGACCGGGCAGGTCGTGGATCACCAGGTTGATCAGCTTGATCCCGCGCGAGGTGCTGAAGACGATGCCACTCGGGCTGTTCGGCTGGCCGCTGTCGACCTTCCCCCCGGTGTGCGTGACCTCGAAGTCCATGAACCAGGTGTAGGCGCCCTGGACCAGCAGCGCCATGCCGCTGTTGCGGGCCGCGGAGTTGTTGGCATCGAGGATGGCCCGCTCACCCGGGTACTGCCGCACCCGGATCGGCGCTGAAGCGGTGCCTTCGAGCGAGCTGACGTAGGAGCTCGCGTACACGCCCCCGCGCAGCCAGATCGTGTCGCCCGGCCGCGCCGGGCTGCTGCTCGAGAGCGCCTTGGTCAGGCTCATCGGCCTGTCCTTCGTGCCGGGATCGCTCGAACTGCCTCCCGGCGAGGCGTACCACTGCGTGCCTGTCTGCGCGCGTGCGTCGGACGCGCCGACCACCGCGAGCAGGCACACGACGGCCAGAACGGTTCTCGTCATCTACCTTTCACCTCTTGCATCTCGCGCCCGGACAGACCTCCGGCGAAGCGGACCCCCGCGGGGCCGTTGAACCGGGCGCAGATTGAAACGTGGTGAGGGCGAGAGGGTTGCGCCGTGTGTTACCGCTTCAACTCGCCGATCGCCGCCAGCCAGCCCAGCAAAGCGATTGCCACATGGCAGGGCTTCGCGAGGACGGGCGACGCGTACCGTCGCCGTCGTGCAGAAGCGTGAGGATTCCCGCGTGCGACGTGCAGCGCGATGCGATGCGCCGACGATCGGATCGACGCGCGATCAGCCGCGCGTCACGGCCGGACTTACACAACCGCCGTGCGCACCAGCGAAGTTGTTACACACGAGCTTGCGTTCGCGCCACATGCGGACAGCGGGCGCGCGGAAGCGGCCCGAAGGAGGGCGCGCAGGGCATTCCTCCGAACCGCTTCCCGCATGTCCGTGCTAGATCCGATCGAATGCCTCGACGGCCTTCTGGAGCGAGCGGTGCTGGCGGATGAACGGCACCATCTTCGTCTCGCGCTCGTCGATTTCCTGCGCGCGCTCGAGGACCTCCGCGGCGCGGTCCTTCGGCACGATCACCACGCCGTCCTCGCCGGCCACGACGATGTCGCCGGGCGAGATCGTGACGCCGGCGCACTCGACCGGGATCTGCTTGTCGACCGTGGCGAAACGGCCGACGGCGGTCGCCGGCGAGACGCTGCGCGCGAACACGGGCAGGCCGAGCGCGCGCAGCTCGGCGACGTCACGGACGCCGCCGTCGAGCACCATGCCGGCCATGCCCCGGGCCTTGGCCGCCGTCCCCATCAACCCGCCGATGGCCGCGACGTCGAGGCTCCCCTCCATGACGATGACGCCGACGTCGCCGGGATTGGCCGAGTCGATCATCTCCACCGAGTGCTTCACCGCGAGCGCGGGCGTGGCCTTGTCCGGCGGCGCGGGCCGGACCAGCGCGGTCGCGGCACGGCCGACGAACGCGCCCCCGACGTACGGGCGCATGTCGTGCGACAGGAACCCGCGCCGCCCGACCACCTGATCGACGGCATCGGACACCGACGCGACGGTGGCCTTCGCGAAGCCGGCGAGCAGCGGATCCGCCGGCACGACGGCCGCCGGGGCCGGCGCCTGCGCTCCGCCCGGCGCCGTGGTCACCAGCGGGACGGCGGCCGCAAGCGCCGCGACCGCTACGCCGACCCGCGTCCACGTCCTCACGGTTGATGCACCTGACATCAGAGTCCCTCCGAATTGCGTCGCGTGCCGGCGATTCCGGCGCGCGTCCTGTCCTGTTCGCGCAGCCAGCCGTCCCGCATGGCTGCCATTCCTCCCGACGATCGCACCCGGCGGAACACGCGCGGCGCCGCGGCTGAAAGCGCCGTCCGGGTGTCGCGACGCGTGCAGGAGGGCCCCAGCTTACACGGGCGCGCCGGTGCGCGCACCACCCCCGGGGGCCCCGTTGCCGCGCCATCCCTGCTAAGCTGTCCCGGATTCCCGGAGAGTGCGATGCGCGACCTCGACCGCCGAACGTTCCTGAAGACCACCACCGCCGCCCTGGGCGCCGGCGTGCTGCCCTCCACCGCCGCAGCCGCCGCGCCGGCGATCCGCACGCGCCAGGGGTCCCCGTCCGATCGCGTGCGCGTCGCCGTGATGGGCGTGCACAGCCGCGGCAACCAGCTCGCGCGGGTATTCGCGCAGAGCCCCGGATGCGACGTCACGGTCGTCTGCGACGTCGACTCGCGCGCGGCAGAACGGACGCGCGAGACGGTCGTGAAGGCCGGCGGCGCGGCGCCGCAGCTGATCCCCGATGTCCGCGCCGTCGTGGAGTCCGGCGACATCGACGCGCTGGTGATCGCGGCGCCCGACCACTGGCATGCGCCGGCAGCCATCATGGCGCTGCAGGCGGGGCGGCACGTGTACGTGGAGAAGCCGTGCAGCCACAACCCGCACGAGGGGGAGCTGCTCGTGGAGGCGGCGCGCCGGACCGGGCTGGTGGTGCAGATGGGCACGCAGCGCCGCTCCTGGCCGAACGTCCGCGAGGCGATCGCCGAGGTCCAGGGCGGGCGGATCGGTCGGGTGTACCTGGCCCGCGCGTGGTATGCGAACACGCGCGCCTCGATCGGCCGCGGCCAGGTGACGCCCGTACCGGAGTGGCTCGACTACGAGCTGTGGCAGGGGCCCGCGCCCCGGCGGCCGTTCCTCGACAACCTGGTGCACTACGAGTGGCACTGGCGCTGGCACTGGGGCACGGGCGAATCCGCCAACAACGGCACCCACATGTTCGACCTGGCGCGCTGGGGCCTCGAGGTCGCGCACCCCACCCGCGTGACGTCCGCCGGCGGACGCTACCACTACGACGACGACTGGGAATTCCCGGACACGCAGACCGCGACGTTCGAGTATCCGGGGCGCCGGATGATCGTGTGGGAGTCGCTCAGCTCGAACGGCTGGCGGCAGCAGGGACGCGGCGTCGGGATCACCTTCCACGGCGAGCGCGGCTCGCTGCACATCGACGGCAACGGGTACACGGTCTACGACCCGAAGATGCAGGTCCTGCGCGAGGTGAAGAACGTCGAAGCGGGCGAGCTCACGACCGTCGGCCCCGGCGACCGGCTGGACGCGTACCACACGATCAATTTCCTCGACGCGGTCCGCGGGAAGACCTCGCTCGCGGCGCCGATCGACGAAGGACACACCAGCACGCTGATGGCCCATCTGTCGAACATCGCGTGGAAGACGGGGCGGGCGCTCACGTGCGACCCGGCCACGGGGCGCATCCTCGAGGATGCCGACGCGATGACCTGGTGGAAGCGGGAGTACGAGCCGGGCTGGGCCCCATCCGTGTCGTAGCGCCGCGGACGCGCCCGGTCAGGGGTGGCGCATGCCGGTCCGGCGCTCCTGGCCCGGCTGCGAGGCGGCCCGCGCCCGCCCCGCGACGGCGCGCAGCAGGCGGCGGACGGCGCGGTAGTCCTCGACCCAGTACCGCGCACGCAGCGCGCGGTGCCCCACCGCGATCGTGAGCGCCGACTCGGGCAGCGCGCGGAACAGATCCTCGTCGGTGCGGTCGTCGCCGATCGCGATGAGGGCCGTGCCCTCGGTCAGCTCCGTCTGGATTCGCTGCGCGACGATGGCCTTGCTGACGCCGCGCAGGCGCACCTCGATGACCTTCTTGCCTTCCAGCACCTCGAACGGCTGATTGCTGAGCGCGTCGCCGAGCAGCATCCGCAGCTCGTGCGCCTGCCGGCGGCCGAACTCGGGGTCGGCCTCGCGGTAGTGCCACGCCGCCGACGCCGTCTTCACCTCGATCCGCGACCCCGGCGTCGCCTGCGTGTACTGCTCGAGAATCGGCAGGATGCGGGAGCTCCAGTCCGCCGGCGGCGTGGCCGTGGCCTCCCACGCCGAATCGGGGCCGCGCCGGTGCCAGAACCCGTGCTCGGCCCACACCGACACCGGGATGTCGTCCAGCCACTCGGCGAGCGTGTCCTTCGGCCGCCCGCTCACCAGCTCCAGCTCGATGCCGGGCGTCACGGCGAGCCGCTCGAGCAGCCGCAGCAGGTCGGGATCGGGCGAGGCCTGTTCCGGCGTGCGGGCGAGCGGCACGAGCGTGCCGTCGTAGTCGACCAGCAGGCGGATGGCCGGCGCTTCGAGCGCGCGCTTCAGCGCGGTGTCCAGCGACGGCACGCGGCGCGCGGCGGCGCGCGTCCGGGCGGGGGCAACCCCCTCGCGCAGCGACTCGACGAAGCTGCGGGCCCAGGCGTGCACGTCGTGCTCCATCACGCGCCGCCGCAGCCGCGCCATCCGGGTGCGCCGGTCGGCCGCGGGCATCTCCAGGCCGCGCGCGATCGCGTCGGCGACGCCGTCGATGTCGTACGGGTTCACCGACAGCGCGCCGTCGAGCTCGGCGGCCGCGCCGGCGAACTCCGAGAGCAGCAGCACGCCGTCCTCGTCGACGCGCGAGGCGACGAACTCCTTGGCGACCAGGTTCATGCCGTCCCGGAGCGGCGTCACGAGCATGACGTCCGCGGCGCGGTACAGCGCGACCAGATCGCGCGGCGGCACGGAGCGATGCATGTAGTGAATCGGCGTCGACCGCAGCGTCCCGGTGGTGCCGTTGATGCGGCCGACGATCTCCTCGACCTCGCGGCGGAAGCGCCGGTACTGGTCCACCTCGCCGCGCGACGGCACGGCGACCTGGATGTACCGGATCCGATCGCGCAGCGCCGGCTCGCGCGTGAGCAGACGCTCGACGCTCTGCAGCCGGCGCGGAATGCCCTTCGTGTAGTCGAGCCGGTCGACGCCGAGCACGACCTGCCGGCCGCCCGCGTCCCGGCGCAGCGCCTCGGCGGCGCGGATGACCTCGCGGTTCTCGGCCAGCCGTGCGAACCGCCCGGCATCGATGCCCATCGGAAACACGCCCAGCCGGACTTCCCGGGTTCCGGTGCGCACCCGATCGATGTCGGCTTCCACGCCCTCGATGTGGAGCAGCGCGGCGACGAAGTGCCGCATGTACGCGAACGTATGGAAGCCGATCAGGTCGGACCCGAGCAGCCCGCGCAGGATCTCGCGGCGCCTGGGCAGGATGCGGAAGACCTCCGAGGCCGGGAACGGGATGTGCAGGAAGAACCCGATGCGTGCGTCCGGCAGCCGCTGCCTCAGCAGTGCCGGCAGCAGCATGAGCTGGTAATCGTGCACCCAGATGGCATCGCCGGACCGGTACTCGCGCGCGACGACGTCGGCGAAGCGCTCGTTGACCTGCTGGTACGCGTCCCAGCCGGTCATCTCGTTCGGCACGCGATCGATCTGGTAGTGGAACAGCGGCCAGAGGACGCGATTGGAGAACCCGTTGTAGTACCGATCGACCTGTTCGGCCGTCAGGTACACGGGCACGATGTTGCGATCGTGCAGCTGCGCGTCGAGCGCGGCGCGCTGCGTCTGGTTGAAACGTGCCACGTCTCCCGGCCATCCAATCCAGAGACCGCCGGAACCCTCGTGCCACGGCTTCATCCCGGTGGCGAGACCGCCGCTCGCCGCCGACAGCCGCACCTCGCCGCCCGACAGCCGCGCGGTGACGGGCAGCCTGTTCGACACGATCAGCAGTCGCCCCTGGTTCATCAGGACATGATACCGTACTGAGTGAAATCCGATAGTTTGCACTCAAAAAGTATGCCGTCGCACGTCGACAGCAGTGCCTTGTCACGGATGACGCGCGGCGCGGGAGAGGTGCGTGCGCCGACGGCGCACGCGTGCGCGATCCGGCACGGCCGCACCTCCTCCGCGTTCCCTGTATCGGCTGCAGGGGCGCCGCGTCGCAGCGGGCGCGGCCGCCGGCTCGCCGCCGGCGCCCGGACGGTGTAAGCTCGCGGCCGGCCCGCACGCATGCACGCACCTGTCTCGTCGACGTACCGCCTCCAGCTGCACCCGGGGTTCACCTTCGACGATGCGGCGAAGGTCGCGCCCTATCTGGCGGCCCTCGGCGTCTCGCACGTGTACTGTTCCCCGTACCTGCAGGCGGCGCCCGGCAGCACGCACGGCTACGACGTCATCGACCACACCCGCGTGAACCGCGAGCTCGGAGGCGACGCCGCGTTCGACCGGTTCGTCGCCGCGCTTCGCGCCGCCGGCCTCGGCCAGATCCTCGACATCGTCCCCAACCACATGGCGATCTCGACGGCCGAGAACCGCTGGTGGTCGGACGTGCTCGAGAACGGGCCGTCGAGCAACTTCGCGGCGTACTTCGACGTGGAGTGGGATCCGCCCGAGGCGCGGATGCGCAACACCGTGCTCGTGCCGATCCTCGGCGATCACTACGGGCGCGAGCTCGAACGCGGAGCGCTGACCGTGGAGCGCGAGGGCGCGAGCTTCCGCGTGCGCTACGCCGAACACGCCTACCCCGTCGCGCCGCGATCCCTGGCGCTGCTGCTCGGACGCGCGGCGCGGCTGGCCGGATCCGAGACGCTCGCGTTTCTCGCCGACGCGTTCGGCGAGCTCCCGCGCCCCACCGCCACGGACCGCGCGAGCGTGCGCCGCCGGCATCGCGACAAGGAGATCCTGCGCGCGCAGCTCGAGCGGCTGCTGGCCGAGGACGTGGAGACCGCGCGCGCCGTGGACCGGGCGCTCGCCGAGTTCAACGCCGATCCCGAGTCGATGCACGCGCTGCTCGAAATGCAGATGTACCGGCTGGCGTGGTGGCGCGCGGCCGGCCGCGATCTGGGCTACCGCCGCTTCTTCGACATCAACACGCTCATCGGCCTCCGCATGGAGGACGAGCAGGTGTTCCACGACACGCACCGCCTGGTGCTCGCGTGGATCGCGCGCGGCATCCTCGACGGCCTGCGCATCGATCACCCGGACGGGTTGCGCGATCCGCAGGAGTACTTCGACCGGCTGCGCGCCGCGGCCCCCGGCGCCTGGATCGTCGCGGAGAAGATTCTCGAGCCCGGCGAGCCGCTGCTCGAGACGTTCCCGATCCAGGGGACGACGGGCTACGACTTCCTCAATCTCGTGCTCCGGCTGTTCGTGGATCCGGCGGGCGAGGCGCCGCTGACGGCGTTCTACGCGGAGTTCACGAACGAAGCCACGGACTACGCCGACGTCGTCCACGACCGGAAGCTCTACGTGCTCCGCGAGGTGCTCGGCAGCGACGTCAACCGGCTCACGGATCTGCTGCTCGACATCTGCGAGCGGCATCTCCGCTACCGCGACTACTCGCGCCACCATCTGACCGGGGCGCTGCGCGAGCTCGTCGCCTGCTTCCCGGTGTACCGGACCTACGTGCGGCCCTCCACGGGCGACGTCCCGGATCGCGATCGACGGATCGTGTCCGAGGCGACGGCAGCGGCCGCGGCCCGGCGCACCGATCTCGAGCCGGCGCTCTTCGACTTCCTCCGCGATCTGCTGCTGCTCGAGATCCGCGGCGACCTGGAGGACGAGTTCGCCGCGCGGTTCCAGCAGCTCACCGGCCCGGCGATGGCGAAGGGCGTGGAGGATACGGCGTTCTACACCTACAACCGGTTCGTCGCGCTCAACGAGGTCGGCGGAGACCCGTCGCGGTTCTCGATCGATCCGGACGCGTTTCACGACGCAGCCGCCGCCACGCTGCGGAACTGGCCGCTCGGGATGCTGGCGACCGCGACGCACGACACGAAGCGCGGCGAGGACGTCCGCGCGCGGCTCGCGCTGCTCTCGGAGTGCCCCGACCGCTGGGCCGCCGCGTGCCGGCGCTGGTCGGCCATGGCCGCGCGCCATCGGACCGGCGACATGCCGGACCGCAACGCCGAGTACCTCCTCTACCAGACGCTGATCGGCGCCTGGCCGATCGAGGCCGGACGGCTGACCGCGTACATGGAGAAGGCCACGCGCGAAGCGAAGGTCCACACCTCGTGGACGGCGCCGAACGCGGAGTACGACGAAGCGGTCCGGCGATTCATCGACGGCATCTACGGCGATGCCGAGCTGCTCGCCGAGATCGAGGCGTTCGTGGAGCCGCTCGTCGCGCCGGGGCGCGTGAACGCGCTCGCGCAGACCCTCGTCCGGCTGACCGCGCCCGGCGTGCCCGACACGTACCAGGGCACGGAGCTGTGGTCGCTGAGCCTCGTCGACCCGGACAACCGGCGCCCGGTCGACTTCGGCGTGCGGATGCGCGCGCTCGCGGAGCTGGACGCGCTCGACCCCGGCGCGATTGCGGCGCGCGCAGACGACGGGCTGCCCAAGCTGCACGTCGTCCGCGAGGCGCTCGCGCTGCGGCGCCGGCAGGCCTCCGCGTTCGGTCCGGGCGGCGCCTACACGCCGCTGGCGGCCGCCGGCCCCCGTGCCGCGCAGGTGGTGGCCTTCGCGCGCGGCGACGCGGCAGTCACCATCGTGCCGCGGCTGGTGCTGACCGCGCGCGGCGACTGGAGCGGCACGACCGTCACGCTGCCGGCCGGCACCTGGCGCAACGTGCTGACGCGGACGACGCTGCCGGACGGACCGGTCGCGCTCGACGCGCTCTGGCAGACACTGCCGGTGGCCCTGCTGGAGCGCGCATGAGGCCCGGCGACCGTTATCGCGTGTGGGCTCCGCGGGCGGAGACGGTCGCGCTGCATACGCCCGACGGCGGCGCGCCGATGCGCCGGGATGCAGGGGGCTGGTGGACCGCCGAGCGTCGCGCGCGCGCCGGCGAGCGTTACGGCTACGTGCTGGACGGCGAGGGCCCGTTCCCCGATCCCCGCAGCGGACATCAGCCGGACGGCGTGCACGCCCTGTCGGCCGTCGTGGATCACGACGCCTTCGACTGGCACGATGCGGGGTGGCAGGCGCCGCCGCTGGCGTCCGCCGTCATCTACGAGCTGCACGTCGGGACCTTCACGAACACCGGGACGTTCGATGCCGCGATCGAGCGGCTGCCGCACCTCGTGGATCTCGGCGTCACGCACGTCGAGCTGATGCCGGTCTGCGAGTTCGCCGGCCCCCGCGGATGGGGCTACGACGGCGTCGATCTCTTCGCGCCCCATCACGCGTACGGCGGCCCCGACGGCCTCAGGCGGCTCGTCGACGCCTGCCACGCGCACGGCCTCGCCGTCCTCATCGACGTCGTCTACAACCATCTGGGGCCGGCGGGCAACTACCTCGGACGCTACGGCCCGTATTTCACCGACCGGTATCGGACCCCGTGGGGAGACGCGGTCAACTTCGACGGCACCGGCAGCGACGAGGTGCGCCGCTTCGTGTGCGACAACGCGGTGATGTGGCTGCGCGAGTATCACGCCGACGGGCTGCGCATCGATGCAATCCACGCCATTGTCGACACGTCGGCGGTGCACCTGCTGGAGCAGCTCGCCTGCGAAGTCGACGCGCTGGAAGCGGCGCTCGGCCGTCATCTCGTGCTGATCGCCGAAAGCGATCTGAACGATCCGCGCATCGTCTGGCCGCGCGAACGCGGGGGGTTCGGCATCGACGCGCAGTGGAGCGACGACTTCCATCATGCGCTGCATGCGGTGCTCACCGGCGAGCGCACCGGATACTACGAGGACTTCGGAACGCTCGAACAGCTCGCCATCGCGTTCCGTGAGGGATTCGTCTACGGCGGCGTCCGCTCGCGGCATCGCGGCCGCATCCACGGCCGCCCGCCGCACGGCGTGCCCGGGTCGCGCTTCGTGGTCGCGGCACAGAACCACGATCAGATCGGGAACCGTGCGAAGGGCGATCGGCTCTCGCAGCTCGTCACGCCCGGCCGGCTCCACATCGCCGCCGCGCTGCTGCTCACGGCGCCGTACGTGCCGCTGCTCTTCCAGGGCGAGGAGTGGGGCGCGTCCACGCCGTTCCAGTACTTCACCGCACACGACGAGGAGCTCGGACGCCTCGTGGCCGAGGGGCGGCGCCGCGAGTTCGCGGCCTTCGGCTGGGACCCGTCGGAGATCCCCGACCCGCAGGCGATCGAGACGTTCGAACGCTCGCGCCTCGACTGGAACGAAGCCGCAGGACCCGTCCACCGCGACCTCCTCCGCTGGCACCGGCGGCTCATCGCCCTGCGCCGCGGGACGCCGGCGCTGCGCGATCCGGACCGGCAGGCCTGCCATGTCGCGGTGAATGCCGGAGAATCCTGGATCGTCGTCCGGCGCCGCGAGATCGTGACCATCTGCAATCTGGCGAGCGAGACGCGGCGGATTCCCCTGGGCGGCGGCGGGCAGGTGCTCCTGTCCTCGTCGCCGGACGTCCGGCTCGAGCGGGCATCGATGCACATGCCCCCGGAGTCGGCCGCGATCGTCAGAATGGAGACCGGAGGCGCGGCATGACGACGCGGGCGGCAGCGAGGGTGGGAGGCGGCACGGCGCGCCTGCCGGTCAGGCCGGGCGAACCATATCCGCTCGGAGCCACGTGGGATGGGGCAGGCACGAACTTCTCGATCTATTCCAGCGTCGCCGAGCGCGTCGATCTCTGCCTCTTCGACGACGAGGGACGCGAGACGCGAGTCCAGCTGCCGGAGCGGACCGCGTTCTGCTGGCATGGCTACCTGCCCGGCGTCGGGCCTGGCCAGCGGTACGGCTTCCGCGTCTACGGTCCCTGGGATCCGCTGAACGGGCACCGGTGCAACCCGGCGAAGCTGCTGGTCGATCCCTACGCCCGCGCGATCGCCGGCACGATCGCCTGGCACCCGTCACTTTTTCCCTATCCGCTCGGCGGCGACGATCTCGTCCGTGACGATACCGACAGCGGCCCCTTCGTCCCGAAGTCGGTCGTCGTCGACCACCGCTTCGACTGGCAGGGGGATCGGCCGCTGCGGCGCGGACTGCACGAGACGGTGATCTACGAGGTCCACGTCAAGGGCTTCACGAAGCGCCATCCCCGCATTCCGGAGCGTCTGCGCGGCACGTACGCGGGGCTCGCGCACCCGGCGGCCCTCGAGCACCTGACCAGCCTCGGCGTGACCGCCGTCGAGCTCATGCCCGTGCACCACTTCCTCCACGAGAAGCACCTGATCGACCGCGGCCTGCGGAACTACTGGGGCTATCACTCGTACGGCTACTTCGCGCCGCACTCGGAGTACTCGGGATCCGGCATCGCGGGCGGGCAGGTCCGCGAGTTCAAGGAGATGGTGCGCACGCTCCACCGTGCCGGGCTCGAGGTGATTCTCGACGTGGTCTACAACCACACCGGCGAGGGGAACCACCTCGGCCCGATGCTCAACCTGAAGGGCTGCGACAACCGCGCCTACTACCGGGTGGTCGAGCAGGAGCCGCGCTACTACATGGACTACACCGGCACCGGCAACAGCCTGAACATGCGCGATCCGTACGCGCTGATGCTGGTGATGGACTCGCTCCGGTACTGGGTGCGGGAGATGCACGTCGACGGGTTCCGGTTCGACCTCGCCTCCACGCTGGCGCGCGAGCTGTACGACGTCGACCGCCTGTCCGCGTTTTTCGACATCATCCACCAGGATCCGACGCTGAACGGCGTGAAGCTGATCGCGGAGCCGTGGGACCTCGGCACCGGCGGGTACCAGGTCGGCAACTTCCCGGTGCGCTGGTGCGAGTGGAACGGCAAGTACCGCGATGCGGTGCGCGACTACTGGCGCGGCGAGGGGGGCACGCTGGGCGAGTTCGCCAGCCGCCTCACCGGCAGCTCCGATCTCTACGAGAACGACGGGCGGCGCCCGTATGCCAGCATCAACTTCGTCACCGCGCACGACGGCTTCACGCTGCGCGACCTCGTCTCGTACAACGAGAAGCACAACGAGGCCAACGGCGAGGACAACCGCGACGGCGAGAGCCACAACCGGTCGTGGAACTGCGGCGTCGAAGGTCCCACGACCGATCCCGCCGTCAACGCGCTGCGCGCGCGGCAGCAGCGCAACTTCCTGACGACCCTTCTGCTGTCGCAGGGGATCCCGATGCTGCTCGGCGGCGACGAGATCGGGCGCACGCAGCGCGGCAACAACAACGCGTACTGCCAGGACAACGAGATCTCCTGGTTCGACTGGGAGCACGCCGACCTTGAGCTGCTGGCGTTCACGCGTGCGCTGGTGCACCTGCAGGCCGAGCACCCGGTGTTCCGCCGGCGGCACTGGTTCAAGGGGCGCCCCGTGCGGGGACACGGCGTCGCCGACATCGCCTGGTTCCGTCCCGACGGCGTCGAGATGTCGGACGAGGACTGGCGCAACGGCTTCGCGAAATCGTTCTCGGTGCTGATGAACGGCGACGCGCTGCGCGAACTGGACGAGCTGGGGCGCCCCCTGCGCGACAGCAGCTTCCTGCTGCTGTTCAACGCGCACGAGGACCCGCTCACGTTCACGATTCCCGGGTGGCCGATCGAGACCGCGCGGCAGCCCGCCCCCGACCGCATCTGGACGATCATCGTCGACACGGCGGTCGGCTTCCTGCCGGACGACACGCGCCGCGTCCGCGCCGGCGAGGCGGTCGAAACCGTCAGCCGCAGCCTCGTCGTCCTCACGCGGCCGAGCCTGGAGGGGTAACGCCGTCCGGCGCGCCGGACGGCTCACCGTGACGGCAATGAGCGCTCCGGTGTGATCCGGCGCTGCGGGTCGTCAGCCGGATGCCGTACGCCGATTCGCGCCATGCGCGCGTCGGTGAGGCGAATCTGCCGTTCCCACAGCGAATCCGGCTCCGCGTCGAAGATCAGGTCGGCCGTGGCCGGCAGGACGTGCCAGGTTCCCTCGGCCGCTTCGCGATCGAGCTGCCCCGCCCCCCACCCCGAATACCCGACGTAGACGCGGAAGCGTTCGGACGGGGCCTGCGCGCGGAGCTGCGCTTCGAGCGGTTCGCGCTCGCCGATGAGATGGACGTTGTCGAGTATCGCGCGTCCGTCCGGCTGCGGCGAGGTGGAGCGCAGCAGCGCCATCACGCCCGTGGGCGCCACCGGCCCGCCGAAATAGAGCCGCTGCTGCGCGTCGGGCGCAGGGCTCAAAAGCGGAAACGCCCGCGCGAGCGGCACGTCGGTGCGCCGGTTGAGGATGAGCCCCATGGCCCCCTCGTCGTTGTAGTCGACGAGCAGCACGACGGTGTCGGAGAAGTTCGGATCAGGCAGAAGACGCGCGGAGACGAGCAGCCGGCCCGGCGCAAGCGCGCGCACGGCGCCCGGCAACAGCTGCGCGCCGAGGTCGTGCGGCATACCGGTCAGCAGCAGCGCCAGGAGCGCAATGGCAACCGTGACCATCCGGACCGCCAGTCCACGCAGTCTCTGCTTCTCCGTTCCAGTCCGCACCGTTCCTGCTACTCCTCGATCGTCAGAATCACGCGCCGGTACGACGTCAGCGCCGGCTCGCCGGCGTCCTGCACCTGCAGAATCACGTGTGCCGTGCCGGGGATCGCCGGGGTCACCGTCACGCGGGGTGTGGTCGCGCCGGCGAGCTCGACCATCGGCGGCGGCTGGCGAGGCTCGTCTCCGGCGGGCGTTCCGGCTGCGGCGACCGGTCGTGCCGTCCTCCGCCGTACCGGCTGGCCCGGTATACCAGTCCCCGCCTCCGGATAGTGGAACCACTCATAGCGCAGCGCGTCGCCGTCCGGATCGCGCGTGCCGGCGGCGTCCAGCGTCATCGGCACGCCGGCGCGGGCCTTGACGAGCAGCGGCTGCCGCCCGGTGTCGCCGTTCACGACGACGACGGGGTTGTGGTTCGCCGCGGCGGGCTCCTCCACGGTCCATGCCATCCGCGCGGCGAAGTCGTGCTGGAAGGCGGTCCGCCAGCGCCAGATTGTCGCCTGATCGGAGGTATACCATTCCCCATCCACGCCGCGGACCGTGTCGCGGGAACTGTCGCGACCGGGATACGAGTCGCCCCCCTGTGTCCAGAACGGCCGCGGCTCACCGGACGGCTGCCGCCAGACGTACCGGCCTCCCCAGCCGCCGGAGGTCGGGCTCATGTAGGCAGCCAGCCCGTTGTCGATGAGATTCAGGAACGACGGCGTGTCCCCCTCGTGGATGCAGCAGGGCATCGGGTACATCCGGCCGAGCGGTCCCCGGCTGCGGATGTTCGCGTCGATCCAGTCCCGCGTGAAGGTCGTGAAGTCGGCGCCCGGCGCGTTGCGGTAGAAGCGGTCGCCGCTGATACCGGTCCAGGTCGCCCGGTAGTATTCCTCGCCGTTCTGCGTCGACGGCATCCCGATGTAGTGCAGGGTGGGGAACTCCCGCCGCAGCCACGGGCCCGCATCGTCCTGGTCCGAGATCGCGTAGACGCGCAGCTTCGCGATCACCGCGTCGAGCCCGGCGGGATCGAGCTCGCGGCGAGCCTGGAGCAGCGCCTGCGCGAGCGTGTTGGCGCCACCCCAGGCGAGCACCCAGAGCGGCCGCGTATCGGCGCGGCGCGCGGCCTCGAGGATGAGGCGGGAACCCGCGGTCGCCCGGGACGGTCCGACGGCGGCCATGCCGTAACCGGGCTGGCCCGGCACGACGACTGCGTCGAGCGCGGCAGGCGTCGGGAAGCCGGGCGCGTGCTTCAGCAACTGCGGCTGCACCTGCGCGTAGGCCTCCAGCACGGCGCGGATGACGTCGGGTCGCACCCGATCGCGCATCCAGGTAGAGGTCGTGGCCACCAGCCCTTCGACGTCGAACTGATTCGCGTAGACGAGAAAGCGCACGAGCGACATCTGATCGTCGGGCTCGTTGGCGATGTCGGTCATGACGATCACGCGCGGCTTCGCGACCCAGGGATCGACGCGCGAGGCGAGCGGGTCGACGGAGGCCTGCCGGCGGAGCGCCCCGGCGTCCCCGCCGGCGGCGAGTACGTACACGGCGGCGGCGAACAGGGCGACCGGACGGGACAACGGCAACAGCATGGGCATGGCTCCTCGCCATCAGCGGCGGACGGTAATACTATCTACGCCATCGCCTGTACCGGTGCCAGACACCGGTACCGGTACGGGTGTCAGACACCGGTACC
>CAYUPN010000012.1:0-61065 GCA_964446605.1 uncultured Bifidobacteriaceae bacterium
CCGACGCCCGATCCGACGCCGCTGCCGCCTCCGCCGTTGCCGACGCCGAAGGGCTGACCGCTTTCAGCCCTGCGGATCGGCCCGGATCGCGATGAGAGCATCCGGACTTCGCCGCGCGCTCGCGACGGACCGGCGCGCCAGGCGACTGGGTGACGCCTGGGTCGCGCCGTGCCTGCACTGCCGCGCGCAGGTCGGCATCACGGACGCGGGCGAGCCGATCGGCACCACGACGCTCGAGCACATCGTCCCGCGGAGCTGGTTCGACCACCCGGCCGCCGCCGATCTCGTCGCCGACGTCGGCACGCCGGACGATCCGCGCAACCTGGCGCTCGCATGCGCGCGGTGCAACCAGCAGAAGGGGCGGACGCACGACGCGCGCGGACCGCGTGACGCGCGCGCGCGTCAGGTGGTGCGCTCGCTGCTTGCCGCGCGGCTGGAACGATTCGTCGACGAGAGGGAGGGAACGGGGAAGTAGGCGGTCAGGGCACGAAGGGCTGGTGCTGCACGTCCGGACGCGCCACCGGGACGTCGCGGACGCGCGGCACCTCGCTCCTCATTCGCGGTCAGCCCACGGTGAACGGCACGCTCGCGCTCACGGTCCCCCACTCGACCCGGAGCGTGCCCCCTTCCTCCGTGTCGTCGATGCTGATCGTCAGTTGCTCGACGGGCGACGACGTCTTCGTGACCTGCATCGGGACGCGGCCGAGATCCTCGCCGGCCGGGTACGGAACGCCCCACTGGCCCGTCTTCTTGCTCACGATCAGCTGCCACTCGGACTCGCCGGGCACCGTGTAGAGCGTATACGTCCCCGCGGGCAGGGCCAGCGTGCCGATCTTCAGATCCTTGTCCGTCTTCAGTGTGGTCGCCTCGTCGGCGCCCGTACGCCACTCGCGGCCGTAGGGTGCGACCTCCCTCCCAATCGTCCGCCCCTTCAACGACGGGCGTCCGTACTCGATCGAGATGTTGGCGCCGTCGATCGTCCACTCGGTCCGGACGTGCGGACTCCCGCCCTTCCCGGGATGGATCTCCGTTGTCTTCTGGGCGGCGACCGGAACGGTGAGCGTCAGAGCTGCGGTCAACATGGAGACTGCCAGACCAGCGCGTCGCATCGTGCCTCCTGCGTGAATCCGGTTGTGCCGGGAACGATTGACTCTACTACGGACGGCAATGGCGCGCCCTTTACCGGGTACGGGGCGCTGGAAGCGGGAAACAGGAAAGCAGGAAACGGGAAGGGGGCCGCGCCCGTGAGCTCTGCCGCGCGCGGCCCGGTCGCGCTCGCGTGCAGCCCTGGCTCGCGCTCCATGGCCTCGAATACGTGCCTGGGTTGCCTGAAGCCTGACTCGCGCTTCGTCGTGTTGAGGTTGCGTTGCGTGAAGCTTGAACTCGCGCTCGGGCCGGTCCCGCGCGGCTGCGAGGCTGCCTTCATCGAGCAGCCGCGCCCTCCCCGTTTGCCGTTCCCCGTTTCCAGCTCAGAAGACGTACGCCAGTATCGCGAGGCCGACCATCAGCAGCCCGAACACCGCCTTCGCGATGACCCCGAGCACGAAGCCCAGCAGGCTGCCGGCGCCGGCGCGGGCGGCTTTCCGTGCATCCGGATTGCGCATGTACTCGAACGCCAGCGCGCCGACGGCGGGACCGAGAATGACGCCGGGCAGCCCGAAGAAGATCCCGACGACGGCGCCGACGCCGGCGCCGAACACGCCCCAGCCCGACGCGCCGGCGCGCCGCGCGCCGAGAATGCCGGCGACGTTGTCCGCAATCAGCGCCACCAGCATCACGCCGAGCAGCACGAACAGCATGGTCGGACCGATGCGCGTGTAGTCGTCGGCGGCCGCCACCATGAGGATCCCGAGATAGATCACCGCGACGCCCGGAATCATCGGCAGCGCGAGCGCGACGATCCCGGCCAGGATCACGACGATGCCGAGGACGAGCAGCAGGACGTCCACGTCAGGCCTCGAACCGCACGTCGAACGTGCGCGCATCGGGCTCCAGGAACCGCAGCAGCGCCTTCCCCTCGGCATGCGCCTCGTCGCGGGACGCGCGCGCCATCGGCGCAAGCGGGCGGATCACGAGCGACGCGCGGTCCTTCGCGCGTTCGACCGTCCAGGTCGCGTGAACGAACCCGTCGACCAGGACCGTCGCCGCGACGCGAAGCGCTGGGAGAAACACGGCGCGCCGGTACGCGCGCGGCAGCACGCGTTCGTCCGCCGAAGTCACGATCAGGTTGTCGTACTCGGGGACGAAACGGATGGGCGCCGGCGTGTCGGGGTCGGGGCGTGGGGCATCCGGGAGATCGAACAGTTCGGCGCGTCCCGGCCCCTTCACGACCGCCAGTTTCGGCCGGAGGCGCTCCAGTGCGCCGGCGAGATCGCGCATGCCGGCCCAGGCCGCGATGGCGCGCGCCGACGCGGGCCCGTGCGCGGCAAGATAGCGCAGGACGAGCTCGTCGGTTCCGCCCGAGGCTGCTGGCTCGCGGCCGAGATACGCAGCGGCCGCCTGGAACCGGGCCTGCGACGGCCAGGCCCACGGCGCCTCCTCCGGCACCTGCACGAGAGGTACGCGCAGCCGAATGGCATACGCGGCGGCCCGGACGTCTGCGACTCTGGAGTCCGCCAGTTCCTGACGCAGCTCGTCGAAGGTACGGGGCGTCGCGAAGAAGGCACGGCCGATCCGATCGAGGGCCTGCATGTCCAGGTCGGAGAGCCTGGTTCGCAGGATGCCGGCGAGCACGGCGTCCAATCCGGGCTGCAGGCACGACCGAAACCGCAGGAAGTCGCGCGCGGCCATCAGATGAATCGTGCCGCGCAGCGTCGTCGCGCGGACGACCGCCTTGCGACGGATGGTCTGCACCAGCGCCGCGCGCGTGAACTCCGGAACGCGGCTCCAGAGCCCGACGAACGGCGGGCGCGGCACCTGTGCCTGCAACGCGACGAGATCGGCCATCGCGTCGAGCGCCTTGCCCGCGCGCCGCTGGAGCAGGTGCTGCCGGGCGAGCGTCGCGCGGTTCAAAGCCCGAAGCACGGACTCCGTCTTCGCCATCACCACTCCGCAGGCGCCCCCGGGCGTCCCGATCGCTGCCTGGCTAGCGCCAGCCCACGCGGTGCGGTTCCCAATGCTGCGCCCGATGCTGCGCCAGGTGCTCCGACTTCGTGAACAGCTTCACCAGGACGACGCCGGCAAGGAACCCGCCGAGGTGAGCCCAGAAGGCCACACCGCCTTCCTCCACCGAGCCGAGGCTGCTGAAGCCGCCGATCAACTGCAGGAACGCCCAGTACAGCAGCATGACCCAGGCGGGCAGCGCGACGGACGTGATGAAGAAGCCGAGCGGCACGAGCGTGAACACCCGGGTCCTGGGAAACAGCACGAGGTAGGCGCCCATCACGCCGCTGATCGCGCCGGAGGCGCCGACCATCGGAATGCGCGAGTCGGGCTCGGCGAAGACCTGCAACAGCGCGGCGGTGAGCCCGCAGAGGAGATAGAACACGAGGAAGCGCGGGCGGGTCATCGAGTCCTCGATGTTGTTCCCGAACAGCCAGAGGAACCACATGTTCCCGATGAGGTGCATCCACGAGCCATGCAGGAACATGGACGTGATCACGTTCATGTACTGCGGGCCGGGATCGATCAGGCACACGAGGCCGTCGCCCATGGGAAACCCGGCGCCTGCGGGAACCAGGCCAGTCAGCTCGCCGGGGATCAAGCCGAGATTGCAGACCGATGCCGCCAGCGGATACGCCGCGCCAGCCCCCTGGACGAACAGCCACGCGAAGACGCACAGCGCGATGACGATCATCGTCACGTACGCCGGCCGCCGGGTCTCGTTCTCGTCGTGATACGGGATCATGCGGACCTCCGCGTGGACAGCAGTCTAACAGCAGGCATTGCGAACACCCGGCGCAGGGACCTGCACGGCGCGTTGTAGGCTGGTAGGAGCCCGATGGCAACAGCATCGGGCGCTCGTGGGCATGTCCGAACTGGAGTTCGGCCTTGCGTGGCCCTACGTGATCCTGTCAGTCCGACTCATGCTCCGCACTGCTGCGCTTGCCGCCGTGCTCCTGGCCCTGCAGGCCTGTGCGCCGCGCCCCTGGCTCGTGCAGGCGGTTCCGGCTGGTCCGGCCTGTCATGCCGTCGACGCGCCCGCGCGTTCCGCGTCGGTGCAGTGGTGGACGCCGCTGGCAGACGAGGACCGGCGCGAGCAGCTGGCATGGTGCCGCACGGTCGGACCCGCCGTCGTGCGGGCGGGCGCGGTCGACACGCCGTCACTCGTCGATCGGCTGGTCGTCGTGAGCTGGAACGTCCACGTCGGCGGCGGCGATCTGCCGGCGCTCGTCAGGGATCTCAGAGCCGGACACCTCACGGAGGGGCGGCCCGTCACCCATTTCGTGCTGCTGCTCCAGGAAGCCTTCCGCGACGACCCCGCGCTGCCGTCGGATGTCGAAGGACCGTTCGCCGGGGCCATTCGTCCCGGCACGGACGGCAGGCCGCGCCAGGACATCGAGGCGGACGCCGAGCGGCTTGGCCTGCACCTCTTCTACGTTCCGTCGATGCGGAACGGATCACCGGAGGACGGAATGGAAGATCGCGGCAACGCGCTGCTCTCGACCGTTCCGCTGCAGGACCTGCAGGCCATCGAGCTGCCGTTCGAGCGGCAGCGCCGCGTCGCGGCCGCCGCGCGCGTGGAGTTGAGAACCGCAGACGGCACCACGATGCCGCTCTCCATCGTCACCGCGCACCTGGACAGCCGTCCGGGATTGCGGCGACTCTTCCTGCTCGCACCGCCGGCGCGGACCCGGCAGATGCGCGGGCTGCTCGACGTGCTGCCGAAGGGGCCCGCCGTGCTCGGCGGCGATCTGAACACGTGGTTCGGCACGGCGGAAGGCGCGTGGGAGCTGGCGCGGCAGGCCTTTCCCGACACGCCGGATGGCGACGGCGCGACCGTCGGCCCGTTCCGCCTCGATCACCTGTTCTTCAGGCTGCCGGAAGGCTGGACGGCGGACTGGCACGTCGCCGAGTCGGCGTACGGCTCAGACCACCGTCCGGTCGTCGGTGAGATTCGCGGATCCGCCGAAGCCCACGCCGATGAACGCGCGGGCGCAGGCGGGCCGACCTGATCAGACCTGATCCGCCGAAGCGCGCAGCGCGAAGGCGGGACCCGATCAGACCCGATCCGCCGAAGCGCGCAGCGCGGAGGCGGGACCCGATCAGACCCGATCAGACCCGATCCGACCTGATCCGACCTGATCCGACCTGATCCGACCCGATCCGACCCGATCCGAAGCGTTACCACTCGACATCCAGCGGCTGATCCAGGCGGATGCGCAGGACCGTGCCCGTCGGCAGCTTCACGTCCTTGCCTTCCGTCGCGACGATCGTGCCGCCGGCGCCGACGAGGATGCCGGCCAGGGCGCCCCGCACGCCGCCGAGGATGCCGCCGATGATCGCGCCCACGCCGGCGCCGGCGCCGATGCGTCCGGCCTCGCCGCGCAGCCCCTCGCTCTCGAAGGCCTGCGTGGCGTTCGCGCGAATCGGATACGTCTCACCCCGGACGACGATCTCGTCGAACGACAGGCGCAGTTCACCCGTGCGATCCGTGCGGGTCGCGCGATCGACCTCGCGGACGACGCCGCGCACCGTCGATCCAGCCGGGATGAGCACGCGGTCGTCCTGCATCACGTCGACGACCGTGGTCGTCTCGAACCGGTCCTCCACCTCGGCGGTCCCGGAGTCGAGCGGCGTCTGCAACCGGACGTCGATTTCCTGCCCGACCGGGATGCGGCCGGGCTCCGACGAGCTCACCTGCGTCGGCTCGGACGCCGGCTGTGCGCCCTGTTCCTGCGCGGCAGCCGGACCGGCCAGCAGCAGAGCTCCAATTACGGCGGTCATCATCTTCAGCGGCATCGGGCCCTCGCTTTCGAATGCAGTCCGGCTTCCACAGGTGCAAGAAGGACGCCTGGGGCGGGGCGACGGATGCGGGGCGTTCCCTGCTCACGCAGGCCGGACCGTTGGAGCCGGCGCGTCCGATCCGGGCGGGTCAGGGTCGATCGGTCTCCCGCGCGGCCGACTGATTCTCCGGCTGGACATTTCCGATATGATGGACGGGCTTCGCAGCCCAAATCATGCGGTCCCTCGCCGTCGTTCTCACGGTCGCACTGCTGCAACTGGGGCCCTCGCCGGGCGAACTGCTGTACGGGCGCCTGGAGGCCTTCCTGGATGCACTCCGCCAGCAGGCCGGCATCCCCGGCATGACGGCGGCGGTGATCGGCTCGCACGACATCATCTGGGAGCGCGCGTACGGACAGGCGAATCCGTCCCTGCAGATCGCGGCGCTGCCGGAGACGCCGTTCCATCTCCACGGCGTCACCCAGATCTTCACGGCCGCGATCGTGCTGCGCTGCGCCGAGGAGGGACGCCTCTCGCTGCAGGACACGATTGGTCAGTACGATCCCGCGCATCCCCTGCGCGACCTGACCATCGCGCAGCTGCTCGCCCACGTCCCCGCGCCCGGAGAGCCGCCGGGACCCTTCGTCCCGCATCCGGAGCGGTTGAACCTGCTGCAGCTCCCCATCCAGCACTGCACCGGTGTGTCCTATCGCGAGGCACTCGCCCAGTTGTTCGAGCGGCTCGCGATGGTCGATTCCGTGCCCGGCGCGGATGCGCTGCTGGCGCCCGAACTGGCGCCGCCGCCCGTGGATCCGCTGGTGCCCGGCACGCCCGATCGGCTCCAGACGTACGCCGCAGTGCTCGCGCGACTGGCCGTCTCGCTCCAGCCCGCGCCGCCGGGATTCGGAACCGCGACGCTGGCCGCCCCGCCGGCATTCGGCCCGGGAAACGGCGCGATCTCGACGGTCCGTGACTTTGCCAAATTCGATGTCGCGTTGCGGCAGGGGCTGCTGGTGCGTCCCGAGTCGCTGGCAGCCGCCTGGGGTTCCCAGGCAGCCGGGAACCCGCACGGACTTGGCTGGTTCGTGCAGGACTACCGCGGCACGCCCATCGTCTGGCAGTACGGCATCGGTGCGGGATCATCGGCATTCGTCCTGACCGTCCCGACACGCGGGCTGACACTGGTGCTGCTCGCCAACGGCGAAGGTCTGGTCCGGCCGGTTGCGCTCGATGCCGGCGACGTGACGGTCTCGCCGTTCGCGAGAGTGTTCCTGGGTCTGGTCTTCCCGTGATCCGGATCCGGCCCGGCGCCGTGATCACGGCGGTCCTCGCCCTCGTGCTCGCGTGCCCGGCTGCCGTCCGCGCGGAATGGCAGATCCGCCCGTATCTCGGGGTCGCGTTCGGCGGTGAGACGACGATCGTCGATCTTGAGTTCGCGGCAGACAACCGGCACCTCGTCACGGGGGTGAGCGGCACGCTGCTCGGTGAATGGCTCGGCGTCGAAGCCGACCTGGCCCTGGCGCCGAAGTTCTTCCAGGCGGTCGGTCCGTCGCTCGTTCTGTCGAGCCGGGTGACGACGCTGACGGGCAGCGTGGTCGTGGCGCTCCCGCGACGGATCAGCCAGTACGGGCTGCGCCCGTACGTTGTGGCCGGCGGGGGCCTGATGCACGTATATTGGGAAAGTTCGCCGGCTCCCGTCATCGTGTACCGCCGGACGTTGCCGGCGTTGGATTTCGGCGGCGGCGTGACGGGGTTCCTGAACGATCGCGTGGGAGTCAGCTGGGACGTGCGTTACATCAGGAGTCTCACCGGGCCGGATGAAGGCCTCAGCATCGGGGGGCCCGAGGAGCTCTCGTTCTGGCGCGCGCTGATGGGTGTGGCCATCCGCGTGGGGAGTGTCCGATGAGACGCCGCCGACTCCTCGCGGGCGTCGCGCTGATCGTCCTCGCCTCCTGGGCCCCCCTTCGGGCCGAATCGCTCCGCATCGTCCCGCTCGTCAACGACAAGCACGTGATGGTGACGTTGGAGATGTCCGAAGCCTGGGGCGAGGACGTCCGGGAGATCATCGAGAGCGGGCTGCGGACGACGTTCACGTACGATCTCGAGCTCCGGATGGTCGTGCCGGGATGGGTGGACCGGACGGTGGCGACCGCCGTCATCAGCCTCGTCGACGAGTACGACAACCTCACCCGGCGGCACCGGCTCACCCGGCTGGTGGACGGACGCACGGACGAGGCCATCGTCACGGAGGACGAGGCCGTCGTGCAGCGATGGCTGACGACCATCTCGCGGCTCCCGCTGTGCTCCGTGAAGAAGCTCGAGCGCAATCGCGACTACTACGTGCGGGTCCGCGTCCGCAAGAAGCCGCAGCGCGACTTCCCGTTCCCCTGGTCGGGTCCGATCACCGCCCAGGCGAAGTTCACCTTCATTCCCTAGCGCGTCCGGATCGCCTACACAGAGCGGGAGTCTGGCCCCGCACTCATCCATGCACGGGCTCAGCGGCACTCCGGATGGCCGCAGCCGCAGCGCAGCTCGGTGACGTCACCGGCCCTCCGGCAGTAATCGCTGCAGTACTTGCTGCCGGGCGCCCGCTTGCAGTTGCACGCCGGGTGCGCGCACCGTTCCTGGTCCTGTGGGTTGGCCATGACGTTTCCCCGTGTGCCTGCGGGGGAGCGGCCGCCGTGATGGCGGCCGGGCGCCAATCTGAAGCAAGAGCAGTACCCGGCCGGGATTGATTCCCGCCGGACACCCCCGTCCCACGAACGGACAGGCGGCCGGGACTTCCGCATGAAATCCGGCGCATTTCCGCCCGCGCCCGCCTGAGCTCCAGCCCCGCGGCACGGCATTGCCGTTGCTCTCGAGCCGTTCGGGCGCAGGAGCGCCAGGAGTCTTCATCGATGCGTGCTCTCCTCTCGTCGCTCTCCGGCGACTTCCGGTACGCCACCCGGACCCTGCGGCGCGCGCCGCTCTTCACCGGGGTCGCCGTCCTGTCGATCGCCTTCGGCATCAGCGCGAACACCGCCGTCTTCACGCTGGTCGATCAGGTGCTGCTCAGGACGATGCCGGTCAGGGACCCGGGGGCGCTGGTGCAGGTGACGGCCCGCGGCACGGAGAGCTACGGCGGCGGCATGGGCGACGGCTCGGAGCTGTCGTACGCGATGTACCGCGACCTGCGGGATCACAACGAGGTCTTCGCGGAGATGTTCTGCCGGTTCCTCTGGTCGGTGCATCTCACGGCCGGCGGCCAGAGCGAGCGCGTCACGGCGGAACTCGTCTCGGGCACCTTCTTCCCGGCGCTCGGAGTGCGGCCGTCGATCGGCCGGCTGTTCACGCCCGACGACGACCGTACGCCCGGCGGGCATCCTGTCGCGGTCCTCGGATACGGCTACTGGCAGGCGCGCTTCGCCGGCGACCCCGCCATTGTCGGACGGACGGTGACCGTCAACGGTCACCCCCTGCAGGTCATCGGCGTCGTCGGACCGGCCTTCACGGGCCTCGATCTGGGCCGGCCGGTGCAGGTCTACGTGCCGATCGCGATGCAGCCGCAGATGGGACCGCCCTGGCTCGAGCTCGAGGGCCGGCGCTTCCGATGGGTGCAGGTGTTCGCGCGTCTGCGTGACGGGATCGGCCGGGAGGAAGCCGCGGCGGGCCTGCAGCCGCTCTACCGGTCGATTCTGGAGCGCGAGGTCACGGATGCGGCGTTCGCCTCCGCCTCGGCCGATACGAAGCGCCGCTTCCTCGAAGGGCGGCTCACGGTGGACGACGCGTCGCGCGGGCACTCGAACCTGAGAGAGTCGGTGACGACACCGCTCCTGATCCTCATGGGGATCGCGGGAGCGGTGCTGCTGATCGTCTGCGCGAATGTCGCGAACCTGCTCATCGCGCGCGGAGCATCGCGCACGCGCGAGCTGGCGCTGCGCGTGGCGGTGGGGGCCAACCGGCTGCGTGTGACGCGGCTGCTGCTGATGGAGAGCCTCGTGCTGGCCGCCGGCGGCGTGGCGGTCGGCCTCCTGCTGGCGTCGTGGGGATCGGAGCTGCTGCTGGCGTTCTACACGAGTCCGGAGACGCCCATCGCCGTGGAGGCGAACCCGGACGCACGGATTCTGCTGTTCACCTCGGCATTGGGCGTGCTGACCGCGGTGCTGGCGGGCGTGGTCCCGGCGGTGCGCAGCACGCGGCTCGACCTCGCGCCGACGTTGAAGGGATCGGGCGGCGCGGTGATGGGGGAGCAGCCGCGGCTGCGCAAGACCCTGGTGGTCGCGCAGGTCGCGCTGTCGTTCGTGCTGCTGATCTGCGCCGGGCTCTTCGTCCGCAGTCTGCAGAATCTGCTCGCCGTGGACCCCGGATTCCAGACGGCGCGCACGGTGAGCTTCAGCGTCAGCCTCGGACCGGGCGGCTATGACGGCGAGCGGGCGCGGACGTTCACGCGCACGCTGCACGAGCGGATCGCGCGCGTTGGCGGCGTCGATGCGGCCGGCTATGCGTTCCAGCCCCTGCTCGCGGGAGGCGCCTGGGGCATGGGCCTCACCGTCGAGGGGTACGAGCCGCCGCAGGGCGAGGGCGCCGGTGCCCTGTGCAATGCCGTCAGCCCGGGGTTCTTCAGGGCAATGGGCATTCCGCTGCTCACCGGACGCGAGTTCACCGACGCCGACGACAACACGACGGCGGCGAAGGAGGGGTGGCCGTACCGCGTCGCGATCGTGAACGAGACCTTCGCCAGACGCTATTTCAATGGCGACAACCCCGTTGGCCGGCACATCGGCTTCGGATCCGACCCCGGAACGCCGACCCTCATCCGGATCGTCGGCCTGGTGAAGGACTCGCGCTATCAGGCGATTCGGGAAGATGACCGTGCGCAGGCGTTCTTCCCGTACCTGCAGGCGACCATCGAGGACCTGACGTTCTACGTCCGCACCAGGCAGGATGCCGATTCGGTGATGCAGGCGATACGCCGTGAGGTCGCAGCGCTCGATCCACAGCTGCCGGTCTACGGCACCGCGACGCTCGAGGAGCGCATCGCGCGGTCGGTCGTGAACGAGCGGTTGATCGCGAGCCTCTCGGCGGCGCTGAGCGCGATGGCGACGCTGCTCTCGGTGATCGGGCTGTACGGCGTGATGGCGTATCTGGTCACCCGGCGCACGCGCGAGTTCGGCATCCGGATCGCGCTCGGCGCGCTGGGCAGCCAGATCGCCCGCGGCGTGATCCGCGAGGCCGGCGTGCTCGTGGCCGCCGGCCTCGTCATCGGATTCGGGGGCGCGTGGTGGATCGGCCGGTACGTCGAAAGTCAGCTGTACGGCGTGGCGCCAGCGGATCCCGCGACGATTGCCGCAGCCGCCGCAATCCTGACCGTCGTCGCCGTGGCCGCCGCGCTGTTTCCGGCGCGGCGCGCCGCCGGCGTCTCGCCGATCAGCGCGCTCCGCGAGGACTGATCGACACGACCTGCACCCCCGCCGGCGGCAGCCGGACGTCGAGGCTGACGCCGTCGGCGGTGCGGGTCAGCGGCACGGCCGAGCCGCTCGTCAGATCCTCGGCCACGTACTCGCCGGCCGGGCGCCGCAGGCTCACGGTCGACTGCGCCGGCCCGGCGCCGTGGTTGAACAGGAACAGCACGGCGGCCTCACCGGATTCGGTGTGCCGCGCCTCGAGGGGCGAACCGTCGACGGCGACGGGCAGCGTCACGCCTGCCCACTCGAGCAGCCCCGCAAAGAAGCGCGCGGCCTCCGGCGTCGGGTTCGTCTGATAGGCGGAGCTGACGTAGGAGCCGAGCATGAGCGTCCGCCCCTTGCCATAGGTCGACATGACGGCCGCCGCCGCGCCGTCCTCGAAGCGCGCCACGACCTTCGCGCTGTCGGACAGCGGCTCGAGCGTCTCCTTGAACCATCGCGTCGGCAGCACCTCCCCATCCTGCACGCCGGGCAGCACGCCGCCGGCGAAGCGGATGGCGGCCTGCCCTCGCGGCGCGGTCTCGATCGCGGCCTCGCGGCAGCCCATCACCTCCCAGAGCTGCATGCCGGGGATGCGATCCGACGCGCGCCCCCGCTCGTTGTTCCATCCGAGCCGCGCCTCGGCGACCAGCGTGCCTCCCTCCCGGACGTAGTCGGCCAGCGCACGTGCCGACGCTTCGGGGAACATCAGCGGATAGGGGAACACCACGAGCTTGTACTGCGTCAGCTCCTCGAGCGACAGCGTGTTGACGTGCACGTAGTCGAGCGGCACGTTCAGCGGGAAGAGCGCGCGGTGCATGCCGAGCAGCGAGTCGCGTTCGATGCCGACCACTTCCCCCTGCGGCCCGCCGTATGCGGCGGCGCGCTGTCTTCCGCCGACGAAGTGCGCCAGCGGGTTGTACACGATCGCGACCTCCGCCTTCGGCGGACGCGCGTTCAGGAAGAGCGGCTGGTTGCGATCGACGACCTGCGCGATCGATCCGGCGACCCGGGCCCGTTCGGTGACGGTGCCGTCCAGATTGTTCAGCCCGAACCCGCCCGACTCGTAGCCGGTGCTCATCGGATACCAGGCGTAGTAGTTGATCCCCTTCGCGCCGCGCGCCAGCGCGCTCCACGTCCAGATCCGCAGATCGTCGGGCGTGACCGTGGGGCTGACGTTCACGGCGATGGTGCCGAAGCCTCCCTGCAGCTCCCCGACCCAGAAGCCGTCGCGCCCCTGGTCGTACCCGAACGACCGCGTGAAGTCGAAGAGCGCGGCCCGCCACGGCACGTCGCGATCGACGAAGGCCGAATGCTTCGGATAGAACGACGTGCCGTAGAAGTCCACCTGCTTCGCCATCACCCAGTCGTCCGCCTGGCCTTCCCAGTGGTGCGGCGAGGCGAACAGGCCGACGCCGGCGGCGTGGCTGGTGACGATCGAGGTCGGGAACACGTTCTTCACGGCGAGGTACCGGTCGCGCAGGTCCTCTCCGAGCTTGTCGACGATGAAGGCCTTCCAGTCGATGTAGTCGGTGTAGGACAGGATGGTGCTCATGCGGCTGGGCTTCACTTCATCCCAGTCGTGGAAGCGGCGATACCACGCCTCGTTGAGGCCATCGATCGTGGTGTACTTCGCCTGCAGCCAGCCGCGGAACCGCTTCAGCGTGTTCGGGCAGTAGCAGAACTCCGGGTTCGGAATCCACGTGGGGTTCGCCCAGTTGATCACGTGCGGTTCGCTCCACAGATCCCAGCCGAGGAACGCCGGGCTCTTGCGCGCGCGCTCCGCCAGCGCGGCGTAGAACGCGTTGTCGGCCGCTCGGACCCCCGGGTGATCGCGGCAGTAGCCCGGCGACGACTCGGGCTCGATCGCGTCGCCGTTGGAGGAGACGAAGAGGGAGTCGGGGTACTTCCGGCCGACCCACTGGGGGGCCGAATCCATGTAGACCTGCAGCACCAGCCGCAGCCCTTCCTCCTCGGCGAGCTCGAGCAGCACGTCGAGCGTTTCGAAGTCGTATTTCCCCTCTTCGGGCTCGCCGCTCGCCCAGTCGATCCACGCCCGCAGCGTGTTGAAGCCGAGCGCCTTGATCTTCTTGACGTCCTGGCGCCAGATCTCCTTCTTCCCGCGGGCGTCGCGCTCGAGCATCGGCGCTCGCGCCTTGCCCCCGCCGTACCAGACCGCCATCGGGAAGAACCGCGTCGTCCCGGCGGGTTGCGCCGAAGGCAGCCCGTCGAGCACCGGGAACACCCCCGCAACCAGCACGACAACCAGGGCGGTGCACACGAGGGATCGGAATCTCATCGAGTCTCCTGACGAGTGGCGACAACCGGCACAGGCGACCGGGGTGACGTCCCGGCAAGATACTTCAGGTTGAGGTTGCTGTGCAGCGCGCGACCGCGACGTGCGAAGTCGCGCGGTCGCGCCCTTCCCGCTTCCCGTTTCCCGTTTGCCGTTCTCGTGGGCCCACGTTTGACGCCCGGGTCCCGTTTCCCTACTCTCCCCCCGTGGGATTCCTGTCGCGGAAATCGTTTGGCGCGGCGCTCGTCGCGCTGTCGGTCACCGTGCCTGCCGCGAACGGCCGGGCTCAGGCGCCCGTTCTGCCGCCCGCAGCCGGGGACACCATTGACTTCGCCCGCGACATCCAGCCCATTCTCCAGCGCAGCTGCGTGCGATGCCATGCCCGGGGCCGGGCCCGCGGCGGCTTCAGCATCGAGACCCGCGAGCGGCTGCTGCAGGGGGGCGACAGCGGGCCGGCCGTCGAGCCGGGGAGCAGCGCGGAAAGCGAGCTGATCCGGCTGGTCACCTCCCTCGATCCCGAGGTGATGATGCCGCAGAAGGGATCGCGCCTCACGTCGCGGCAGGTCGGCCTGCTGCGCGCCTGGATCGACCAGGGCCTCCCGTGGGATCCGGCGATCAGCTTCGCCAGGACCGCCCCGCGAAACCTGACGCCCCGGCGCCCGGACGTGCCCCCCGCCGACGCGTCGCTGCGGCATCCGGTCGATCGCCTGCTCGCGCCGTATCTGGAGAGCCACGAGCCCGGCCCGCTGGAGCTGGTGGACGACCGCCGGTTCGCACGCCGCGTGTATCTCGATCTCGTCGGCATGCTGCCGACGCCCGCGGAGCTGGACGCCTTCCTCGCCGACGAGCGGACCGACCGGCGCGCGCGCCTCGTCGACGCGCTGCTCGCCGACAACCGGCGGTACGCGGAGCACTGGCTTTCGTTCTGGAACGACCTGCTGCGCAACGACTACCGCGGCACGGGCTACATCGACGGCGGCCGGACGCAGATCAGCACCTGGCTCTACGCCGCGCTCGCCAACAATCTGGCCTACGACCGTTTCGTGGCCGCCCTGGTGAATCCGTCGCCCGCCACGGCGGGCTTCACGAAGGGCATCGTCTGGCGCGGCGTCGTCAACGCGAGCCAGACGCCGCAGATGCAGGCTGCCCAGAACATCTCCCAGGTGTTCATGGGCGTGAACCTGAAATGCGCGTCGTGCCACGACAGCTTCATCAACGACTGGCGGCTCGCCGACGCGTACGGCCTGGCCAGCATCTACGCCGACGGCCCGCTCGAGATGGTCGAGTGCGATCGGCCCACCGGGCAGACCGCAGCCGCCAAGCTGCTGTACGAGGAGCTCGGTGCGATCGACGCCAACGCGCCGCGCCGCGAGCGGATCGCGCAGCTCGCCGACGCGCTGATCAGCTCGCGCAACGGGCGGCTTTCCAGGACGATCGTGAACCGGCTGTGGGCGCGCTTCATGGGACGCGGGCTCGTGGAGCCGGTCGACGACATGGAACAGCCGGCCTGGCATCCGGATCTGCTGGACTGGCTGGCCGAAGACCTCGTCGCCAACAAGTACGACCTGAAGAAGACCATCGCGCGAATCGTGACCTCGCGGGCCTACCAGGCCGTTGCCGTGGACCTCCCCGAACGCGTGGAGAACTACGTCTTCCGAGGTCCCGCGATCCGGCGCCTGACCGCGGAGCAGTTCAGCGACGCCGTCGGCCAGCTGACCGGCGTCTGGCCGGAGCAGCCGGCCGGCGAGTTCGAGTTCACGTTCGTCGACGCGGACGCCGTGCCGCGGGCCGGGGCGATCCGGGCCTCCCTTGTTGCCGCGGACCCGCTCCTCACCGCGCTCGGCAGGCCGAACCGTGAGCAGGTGGTGACCGAGAGGGCCTCGGCCGCGACGACACTGCAGGCGTTGCAGCTGCTCAACGGCGAGACGCTCGCCCGGAGGCTGGCGCAGGGTGCCGGGCGGCTCGCGGCCACGCACCGCTCGTCCACGGAGCTCGTCGACCAGTTGTACGTCCGGGCGCTCGGTCGCGCCCCCACCGCCGAAGAGCGCCGGCTGTGTGAGGAGATGCTCGGCCCGTCGCCGTCGGCCGAAGGCATCGAGGATCTGCTCTGGAGCCTGGTGATGCTGCCGGAGTTCCAGCTGATCGACTGACCCGGGTCACCCGGCCGGAGCCATTGGGGACCGAACGCCATGCCGGCATCGTTCACGAGACCGCCTGATTCGGAGCCGATGCGTCCATCGAGGCGCGATTTCCTCGCCACGGCCAGCGCCGCGACGCTCTCCGCCCTGGCGGCGGGATTTCCCCGCGCGGTGGCCGCACAGGAGGAGGAGCGCCTCACCCCGACGGCCGATGCCGTGATCGTCCTGTGGATGGCCGGGGGCATGGCGCACACCGAGACGTTCGATCCCAAGCGCTACACGCCGTTCGAGCCGGGGCTGCGCCCGGAGCAGGTGCTGAGCACGTTTCCGGCGATCGACACGTCGGTGGACCACATCAAGTTCTCGGCGGGTCTCGAGCGCCTGGCGCGCGTGATGGATCGGGGCACGCTGATCCGCACCTACCAGGCGGGGGATCTCGGATTCATCCTGCACTCGCGGCATCAGTACCACTGGCACACCGGCTATGCGCCGCCGCAGACGGTGGCTGCCCCGCACATCGGCTCGATCATCGCGCGGACGCTGGGGCCACGGAACCCGGCCGTGCCCGCCTTCATCAACATCGGGCAGCGGTTCGACGTCGGCGAAGGCGAGGAGCTGAAGGCGTTCACCACCGCCGGATTCCTGGGCAGCGAGTACGGGCCGTTCAACATTCCCTTCCCGGACGAAGCCGCCGACGCCGTACGGCCGCCCGGCGGCATGTCCCCTTCGCGATTCGAGCACCGCGACCGCTTCTACCGGCGCCTGCTCGACGCGAACCCCGTGGGCCGTCACGGCAGCGCGTACCAGCGCGAGTCGCTGCTGCGCGCGTACGACAACGCGCACCGGCTGCTCAGCTCGCCGGCGGCGCGCGCCTTCGACCTCTCGCTCGAGCCGCTGGAACACATCCGGCGCTACGTCCCGGACTACGAGCCCGGCCAGCAGTTCGAGGCGAAGCCTGACCGGTTCGGCGCGCAGTACGAGGCGCAGATGGTGGGCCGCTTCGGGCTCGGGTGCCTGCTGGCGCGGCGGCTCGTGGAGGCGGGCGCCCGCTACATCGAGGTGACGACGGAGTACATCCCGTTCCTCAACTGGGACACGCACGAGAACGGCCATACGCGCACCGCCCAGATGAAGCGGCAGATCGACGCGCCCGTGGCGCAGCTCGTGCTCGATCTCGAAGAGCGCGGCCTGCTGGATCGGACCCTCATCGTCCTTGCCAGCGAGTTCAGCCGCGACCTGCTCATCGAAGGGAAGCCCAACCGGAAGGTGAAGGACCAGGTGGACGTGCCCGATGTCATCACCGAGCCGACGCACTACGGCATGCACCGGCACTTCACCGACGCCGGCTCCGTGCTGCTGTTCGGGGGCGGCATCCGCCGCGGTCACCTGCACGGCGCGACCGCGGACGAGCGCCCGTGCCGGACGATCACCGATCCGGTCGTCATCGAGGACCTGCACGCGACGATCTTCCGGACGCTGGGAATCTCCGCGCGCCTTGCGTACGAGATCGAGCAGCGCCCCTTCTACGTGACGCGCGACGGGAAGGGACAGGTGATTTCGTCGCTGCTGAACGCGACGTGACACAGAGGCCCTGGAGGGGGATCAGGCCCGAAACCGTACGGCCTGATGCTTACGAACCGGCCCGCGCCGGCGCGAGCGCGCCGCGCTTCTGCTGAGCGGCGGCGAACTGCTCGAGCAGGCGTTCGGTCTGCTCCAGCGAGATGCAGGCGTCGGTGATGCTCTGACCGTAGACCGTCGGACGATCTGCCACATAGTCCTGCCGTCCCTCGACGATGTGGCTCTCGAGCATCGTGCCGAAGATGCACCACGAACCGGACGCGACCTGATCGCAGATCGCGGCGGCGACCACCGCCTGCCGCGCGTGGTCCTTCTGGCTGTTGCCGTGCGAGCAGTCGATCATCACCGCTTCCGGCAGCCCCTTTGCCCGCAGGCGCGCGCAGACGTCGGCCACCGCGGCGGGCTCGTAGTTCGGGCCCGTGCGCGAGCCGCCGCGGAGGATCACGTGGCAGGTCTCGTTGCCGCTCGTCTGGAAAATCGCAGACACGCCCTGCTTCGTGACCGACGGGAACAGGTGCGGCGACCGCGCCGACAGGACCGCGTCCACCGCCGTCTGCGTCGTCCCGTCGGTGCTGTTCTTGAACCCGACCGGCATCGAGAGCCCCGAGGCCAGCTCGCGATGCACCTGGCTCTCCGTCGTCCGCGCACCGATCGCCACCCAGGACGTGAGGTCGGCGATGTACTGCGGGATCTGCGTGTCGAGGAACTCCGACGCCGTCGGCAACCCGAGGCTGTTGACGTCCAACAGCAGCTTCCGCGCGATGCGCAGCCCCTTGTTGATCTGGAAGCTCTCGTCGAGATCCGGGTCGTTGATCAGCCCCTTCCAGCCGACGGACGTCCGCGGCTTCTCGAAGTAGGCCCGCATGACGACAATCAGGTGCTCGCGATAGGGCTCGGCCATGCGCGTGAGCCGCTCCGCGTAATCCATGGCCGCGCCGGGGTCGTGGATGGAGCAGGGGCCGACCACGAGCACCAGCCGTGGGTCCCGGCGGGCCAGCACGCCCGCAATCGCGCAGCGGGTATCCGCCACGATGTTCGAGACGTGGTCGGTGATCGGCAGCTCTTCGAGCAGAATGGCGGGCGGCAGCAGCGGCCGCACCTGCGTGATGCGGAGATCGTCGGTCCGTTGGAACATCTCAGGCGGTCTGAATCCCTGGCTCGGGCTCACGCCCGGCCGAACACTTAAGCTTACAGCAGGCGGGGCGGCCAGCGGGCCCGCCTCACCCTGAACCCTGAACAGACGGACATCCATGAAGACGGCAGCGTTCGTGTTCACCCTGGCGGCGATCGGCACGCTGGCCGCCCAATCTCCCGAGCCCCGCGGCTACTCGATACCGCTCGTCGACCTGGCGTCCGACACGTCGCGCCAGGTCGTGGTGGATCGCGAGCCGGGCCAGTACCTGGGCCACCCGACGACGGTGCTCCTCGAGGATGGCCGGACCATGGTCACGGTGTATCCGAAGGGACATGGCCGCGGCGCCATCGTGATGAAGCGCAGCACGGACGGCGGCAGGACCTGGTCCGACCGGCTGGCCGTGCCGGACAACTGGGCCACCTCGCAGGAGACCCCGACCATCCATCGCGTCGTCGACGCAGCCGGCGTGAAGCGCCTGATTCTGTTCTCGGGTCTCTACCCGATCCGGATGGCGTTTTCCGAAGACGACGGTCTGACGTGGACCGCGCTGAAGCCAATCGGCGATTTCGGGGGCATCGTCGCGATGAGCAGCGTCGTCCGGCTGCGCACCGGCCCGGGACACTACCTGGCGCTCTTCCACGACGACGGGCGGTTCTTCCGCAACTCCGGGACACGCACGCCGGAGATGACGCTGTACCAGACACGGTCGACCGACGGCGGCCTCACGTGGTCCGATCCGGAGATCATCCATGCCGACGATGCGGTGCACCTGTGCGAGCCGGGGGCGATCCGCTCGCCGGATGGCACGCAGCTGGCGATCCTCCTGCGCGAGAACCGGCGGCTGCGCAACTCCTACGTGATGGTCTCGTCGGACGAGGGCGGGACGTGGAGCGAGCCGCGCGAGCTGCCGGGCGCGCTCACCGGCGACCGGCACACCGCGCAGTACGGTCCCGACGGCCGCCTGTTCATCTCGTTCCGCGACATGGCGCACGACAGCCCGACGTGGGGGGACTGGGTCGGCTGGGTCGGCACGTGGGACGACATCGTCAAGGGGCGCGAGGGGGAGTACCGCGTGCGGCTGATGGACAACCACAAGGACGCCGACTGCTGCTATCCGGGCGTGGAGGTGCTCCCCGACGGCACGTTCGTGACCACCACCTACGGACACTGGATCGACGGGGAGCCGCCGTTCGTCGCCAGCGTGCGCTTCACGCTCGGCGAGCTCGATGCGACGCTGGCCCGTACCAAGGCGCGGTGAGGAGATTCGTGATGCCCAGCCTGCACTGTTCCCGTCGCGAACTGCTGGCCGGTCTCGGCGGCGCCGTCGTCATCGCGTCCGCCCGGCCTGCCGGGGCGCAGACTCCGCCATCCGCCGGCTCGATCACCGACGTCGGCGGCCTGCGCGTCGGCCACTTCACCGATCCTCGCCGGCCGACCGGCTGCACGGCGATCCTGTTCGATCGGCCTGCGGCCGCCGGCGCCGACTACGACGGCTCCGCGCCCGGCGAGACGCTCGGCGTGCTGCTGCAGCCCGTCAGCCCGCTCGAGCACATTCACGGCATCCTCCTGACCGGCGGCGGCCCGATGGCCCTCGGCGCGACCGCCGGCGTGGTGCGATATCTGGAAGAACGGCAGGTCGGCTACGACTGGGGCATCCCGAACGTCCGCATCCCGATCGTCGTCGGCGCGGTGATCGACGACCTGGCGATCGGCGATGGCCGCATTCGCGTCGGGCCGGACGAGGCCTACAAGGCGTGCGAGGCGGCGAACGCGTCGGCGGTTCCGGAGGGCAGTGTCGGCGCGGGGACCGGCGCGACGGTCGGCAAGATGTTCGTCGGCCGGGGCATGCGCGGGATGAAGGGCGGCATCGGCACCGCATCCACGCGTCTCGGCGATGTCGTGATCGGCGCGCTCGCGGTCGTCAACGCAGCCGGCGACATTCTCGACTGGCGGCGCGGCGCCATCGTCGCGGGCGCCCGGACGGCCGACGGCAGCAACTTCGCGCGTTCGGTCGACGTGCTCCGCCGCGATCTCGAGCGCCGGACGGCCGCCGGCGCGCTCGCCGACGACCCGTTGCGCGCGACGACGCTGGTCGTCGTGGCGACGAACGTCACGCTCGGGAAGACGCCGCTCACCAAGCTGGCGATGATGGTCAATACCGGCGCCTCGCGCGCCATCAACCCGTATCACACGCAGGGAGATGGCGATCAGGTGCTCGCCGTCTCGACCGGCGCGATCGAGGCTGGCGTGTCGCTGACGGCGCTGGGCGCCATCGGCGCCGAGGTCGTCGCCGACGCCATCGTCCGCGCCGTCCAGTCGGCCACGGGGCTACCGGACTGGCCCGCCGTGCGCGACCTCTGAGACCCGATTCGCGTACCGGTGTCTGACACCCGTACCTGTACGGGTGTCTGGCACCCGTACCAGTACCGGTACGGGTGTCAGACACCGGTACGGCATCAGGTGGGCTCGCGGACCCCGAGGAGCCCCGGGCCGCCGGATGCCGCGAAGGTGTCGGCCGCGTGACGGTGCCTGGCTTCGGCCTCGGCCATCAGCGCCCGGAATCCCGATCGGCCCCGGATCGAATCGAGCCAGGGATCCCGCACGAACCAGGGGAAACAGGCGAAGCCGCCTGAGACGCTGTATCCCAGGAACTGGAGCGCCGGCTCGGTGGCGCCGAGATAGGCCATCACCCTGGCCGCGTAGTACCAGCCGCAGGGGTCGCGCATCGTCCAGGAACCGGTCAGCGACTCGAAGAGCGCGCGGGCTTCGTCGTGATTGCCTTCGAAGACGCAGCGCAGCCCCTCCACGTAGTACCGATAGAGCTGGGGCAGCTCCTCGACCGCAGCCGACCGGAGCAGCGCTGCGGCCTCGGCGTGTCGCCCGAGCCCGGCGAGGCCGTACGCCTTGAGAATCGGCGGATTCTCGATGTCGTGCTCGATCGCGCTTGTGTAGTCGCCCATGGCGAGGAACGCATGGGCGGCAGAGGTCCGGACCTGCGCGTCCAGACGCCGGGCGGCCTCGAACGCGGCCGCGGATGCCTCGAGCAGCCCGCAATACCGGCAGGCCTGCACGAGACCCGCGAACAGCTCGGGGTCGCCGGTCCGCTCGTGCGCGCGGCTGAGGAGGCGTTGCATCGCGGTCTCGGCGCCGCCGAGCTCCACTTCGAGGTTCGTGTACAGGTTGTGCGCGAGCGGCAGCTCCGGATTGAGCGCCAGCGCGCGCGTGAAGGCGTCGCGCGCCTGCGCGTAGAGCTCGTCGCCGCCACCCGAATACAGCGCGAGCACGCGGCTCACGCGACCAAGACGCGCCCAGGCGGGTGCGTAGTCGGGATCTTCCGCCAGGCAGGCGAGGTACAGCTCCCGCGCGATGCTCCAGCCATCCGGGCGGACAGCCATCGCGTTCGCGCGCAGGTAGAACTCGTACGCCTTCGCCGTCGCCGGCACGTCGCGTCCCATCCGGAGCTCGTCGCCGGCTGACAGCGGCAGGGCGAGCGCCTGGACGATCCGGCGGCTCAGCTCGTCCTGCAGGCCGAAGATGTCGCCCAGCGCGACCTGCGACGACTGCGAGCAGACGACGGTGCCCGACGGCGCTTCCACCAGCTGCGTGTTCACGCGCAACTGGTCGCCCGAACGCAGGAGCGTGCCGCTCACGACGAGGTCCACATCCGCTCGGGCGGCCACGTCCTGGAGATCCACCGGACCGGCGGCGAAGCTTGCGGCACTCATGCTGGAGCGCACGACGAGCGCGTTGAGATTCGAGAGCGAGCTGGTGATCGCGTCGGACAGGCTGAAGGCGAGAAAGTCCGTCTCGGGATCCGGCCGCAGCGCCCGGAACGGCAGGACGATGAGCCTGCGCAGCCGCTGCACGCGGGCGACCTGGCCGCTGTCGACGACGAGGAGCGCCGCCCGGAGGTCGTCGGCCATCGCCGACGCCGACGGGTACCGGTGAGCCGGATCCTTCTGAAGGGCGCGATAGATCACGCGGTCGACGACGGCGACGGCCCGGCTCCCGCCGAGCGCGGGTGTCTTGTCGGTCAGGATCGCCTGGCAGACCTGGGCGATCGTGCGCGCTCCCGCACCGAACGGGGGCTGCCCGGTGAGCAGCTCGTACAGCACGGCGCCGGCGGCAAACAGATCGACGCGATGGTCCGTGGCTTCGCCGCGCAGCTGCTCGGGGGCGAGATAGTGCGGCGTGCCGACGAGCGTGTTCGCGCACGTGACCTCGACCGTCGCCGCTTCGGCGACGGCGACGGGCCGGGCGAGCCCGAAGTCGAGCAGCTTCACGCCGAACGGCGTCAGGAAGATGTTCGAGGGCTTGAGGTCGCGGTGGACGATGCCGCGGCGGTGCAGGGCCTCGAGCGCATCGAGCACCGGCAGCATGATCTGGATGGCGTCCGGGACCGACAGCGGCCCCCGCGCGGCACGCGCCGAGAGCGGCTCCCCCTCGAGCAGCTCCATGGCGATGAAGAGCTCGCCGTCCTGGTCGCCGAGCTCGTACAGCTGGCAGATGTTCGGGTGACTGACGCTGGCGGCGGCCCGTGCCTCCCGAAGGAAGCGGTCGCGGGTCCGGGTGTCGGGCTCGCCCCGCCAGGTCTTGATCGCGACGCTGCGGCCGAGCTGCTCGTCGTGCGCGGCATAGACCACCCCCATGCCGCCCTCTCCGAGCCGGCCCGTCACCCTGAACCGTCCGTATCGCTCGGCCATCGTGCCGCTCGTGCGGCTGTGGTGCTAAGTCCGTGCCGGCCGTGACCCCCCGCTGAGCGCTCCGAGCATGTCGATCGGGAGCGGGAAGATGATGGTCGAGTTCTGCTCGGCCGCGATCTCGTTCAGCGTCTGCAGGTAGCGCAACGTCATCGCGCCGGGTTCCGTCGCGATCACCCCGGCGGCCTGCGACAGCTTCTCGGATGCGATGAGCTCGCCTTCCGCGTGGATGATCTTCGCGCGCTTCTCGCGCTCCGCCTCGGCCTGCCTGGCCATCGCGCGGCGCATGTCCTCGGGCAGGTCGACGTGCTTGACCTCGACAGCCGACACCTTGATGCCCCAGGGATCCGTATGCTGATCGAGGATGTGCTGGAGCTGCTGGTTCAGCCGCTCGCGCGACGAGAGCAGGTCGTCGAGCTCGACCTGTCCCAGCACGCTCCGGAGCGTGGTCTGCGCGAGCTGCGACGTCGCATACATGTAGTTCTCGACCTCGACGATCGCCCGGCGCGGATCGATGACCCGGTAGTACACGACGGCGTTCACCTTCACCGAGACGTTGTCGCGGGTGATGATGTCCTGCGGCGGCACGTCGTGGACCACCGTGCGCAGGCTCACGCGCACGAGGCTGTCGATCGGGCGGAAGACGAAGATCAGCCCCGGGCCCTTCGGAACGGGCAGCAGCTTCCCGAGGCGGAAGATGACGCCGCGCTCGTACTCGTTCAGCACCTGGAGGCAGCTGAGCAGATAGAGCACGAGGATGACGAGAATGACGAGCGTGGGATTGACAATCATGTCGACTCCGTTGCGGTACCTTCAGCCTCTTCGACCTGCAGGACGAGCCCGGTGATGCCGGCGACGCGCACGCGCCGGTCCGGCGCGATCGGCGCGTGGCTGGTCGCCTGCCAGATCTCGCCATGCACCTGGATGTGGCCGGGCCGGTCCGGACCGATGGGCGAGATCGTCCGGCCAATCCTGCCGATGAGCCCCTCGGCCCCCGTGACGGGACGTGCGCGCTGCGCCCGCAGCGCGAGCCTTCCGAGGAACATGAAGATGCCGGCGGTGGCCAGCGCGACCGGTATCAGGATGTGATAGGACACCCGCACCCCCGGTATGTCGTCGGTCAGCATGATCGAGCCGATCAGGATCGCCGCCGTGCCGCCGACGCCGAGCGCGCCGAAGCTGGGCACCTTGAGCTCGAGTATCAGCAGCCCGATGCCGAACAGGACGAGCAGGAGGCCCACCGTGTCGAGCGGCAGGATCTGGAAGGCGAAGAACGCCAGCAGGAGGCACGTGCCCCCGACGACACCCGGCAGGATCGCACCGGGGTTCCACAGTTCGACCGTCAGACCGAGCATCCCGAGCGTCAGCAGGAGGTAGGCGATCTGGGGGTGCGCGATCGCGCTCAGGAAATGCTGGCGCCGCGACATCTCGATCCGCTCGATGCGGATGCCCTCCGTGTCGAGCACGACCTCCTCGCCGTCGAACCGCGCGACCCTCCGCCCGTCGAGCCGCTTCAGCAGGTCGTCGAGGTCGTCGGCGACCAGATCCACCAGCGGCGGCATCGCCTCCGCCGCTTCCCGGTCCGTGAAGGCCCGGCTCTCGAGGACCGCCTCCTCCGCCAGCGCCGCGTTGCGGTTCCGTGCGTCGGCGAGCGTTCTGGCGTACGCGGCGACGTCCGACGCCGCCTTCTTCGCCATCGTCTCGCCGCCCTGCTGCTCGCCGCCGCCGGCGGATACGGGATGGGCCGCGCCGATGTGGGTGCCCGGCGCGACCGCCGCCACATCGGCCGCCAGCAGGATCACGAAGCCCGCGGAGGCCGCCCGGGCGCCGTACGGCGCGATGTAGACCACGACCGGTGCGTCGGCTTCCAGCATCCGTGACACGATGGTCCGCGTGGAATCCAGCAATCCGCCCGGCGTGCGCAGCACGAACACGGTGAGCGTCGCATCGGACTGATCCGCGCGATCCAGGACCTGATCCACGAACTCGGCGGTTATCGGGTGGATGATCCCGTCGTACTCCGCCACAATGGCGCGAGGCTGGGCCTGGACCGGGGAAATCCCGGCGGCAGCCCACCCGGTGCAGGCCAGCACGAATACGACGAGTAGGCGCGGCATGGGGAAACAGGGCCCTTCGAAGGGGGTTATAGCTCATTCGGGCGCCCGGTGTCCCGCCGGCGGGAACGCCGGAGCACCGGCGTGCATCAGAAGACGAGAGCCATGGCCATGCCAGTAACGGACATCCCCGGGACTCCGGGGACTGCCGCGGAAGACCTGGAACTGGCCCGACGGGTCGCACAAGCCGACCACGCGGCCTTCGAACGCCTGATGCGGCAGCACAACGGCAAGCTGTTCCGGATTGCCCGGTCGATTCTCCGTGACGACGCGGATGCCGAGGATGCGCTCCAGGACGCCTATCTCGACGCGTACCGGCACATCACAAGCTTCCGCGGGGGCTCCCGCCTGAGCACCTGGCTCACCCGCATCGTCATCAATCACTCGCTCATGCGACTGCGCAAGGACAGGCGGAACCGCCGGTTCGTGCCGTTTCCGGAGCAGGGGCAGACCGAACCCGCCATGCCCGAGCCCCGGGACGAACAGGCGGAGCCGCCGGATGGTGCAGCGTTCAGGGCCGAGCTGCGGCGGCTGATCGAGCGACGGATCGACGAGCTGCCTGCCGGGTTCCGGACCGTGCTCGTCATGCGCGACCTCGAGGAGATGTCCTCACAGGAGATCGCCGAGTGCCTCGCCATTCCGGCGGCCACCGTGCGCACCAGGCTCTTCCGGGCCCGGGCGATGCTGCGCGCGTCGCTGACGCGTGACGTGAATCTCGCGGCGACGAACCTCTTCGGCTTCGCCGGCGCCCGCTGCGACCGCATCGTCGCGCGCGTGCTTGCGCGCCTGCAGGCGGATCAGACCTGATCCGACCTGACCCGCCGAAGCCCGCACAGCAAAGAACCGCGGGCGAAGACCTGATCTGACCTGATCCGCCGAAGCCCGCACAGCGAAGAACCGCGGGCGAAGGCGGAGACCTGATCCGACCTGATCTGACCTGATCCGACCTGATCCGACCTGATCCGACCTGATCCCCACCTGATCGCGGGAACACTCGGCTCTCGCGCCGCATCGAACAGAACAGCGCGCACGCTTCGGACGTGCACGCATCAAGGAGAACTCCTGATGAGGATTGCTGTCATTACCCTGTTCACGGTGCTCGCGGTATCGGCCGCGGCGCCGGCCCAGTCCATCAACGACGCACAGATCGCCGCGATCGTGGTCGCCGCCAATCAGGTCGACATCGACGCCGGTGAGCTGGCGGTCCAGAAGACGAACAACGCCGAGGTCCGCAAGTTCGGGCAGACGATGGTGAACGACCACACCGGCGTGAACAAGACCGCCACCGAGCTCGTCACGAAGCTGAAAGTGACGCCGCAGGACAACCCGACCGCACAGGCGCTGCGCAAGGGAGGCGACGAGAACCTGGCGAAGCTCAAGACGCTGAGCGGCCCGGCCTTCGACAAGGCGTACATCGCTCACGAAGCCGCCTACCACCAGCAGGTGCTGGACGCGCTCGACAAGACACTCATTCCCGGGGCGCAGAATGCCGAGCTGAAGGCGCTGCTCGTCAAGGTGCGGCCCGCGTTCGTCGCCCATCTCGAGCACGCGAAGCAGCTGCAGCGTTCGCTGTCCGGCAACTAGGGATTGACGGAGCCTCGACATGCGCATCGCCATTGCGCTGATGCTCTTCGGGGCGGCGGCGCTCTCGGTTGCCGGGAGCGCCGCCGGCCGCGAGGCCAGCACGACGAAGCCGGCCGTGCACACGGTCACGATGGAGGCCACGCAGTTCGAGCCGGTGGTGCTGACGATCAGGCCGGGTGACTCGGTGACGTGGGTCAACGAGGATCCATTCCCGCATACGGCCGCCTCCGAGGCCGCGGGGTTCGGGTCGCCCGTCATCCTCGCAGGCAAGTCGTGGACCCACACCTTCCAGAAGAAGGGGGCGTTCGACTACGTCTGCACCCTGCACCCGACGATGAAAGCGAAGCTGCGGGTGGAGTAGCAGGATCGACCTTTGCGCCGGAAACAGCGGGACGGATAGACTGAGCGCACGTGCTCCGAAGCGGTTCGGAAGTCGTGCGCTCACCCCTTGCTCCCGCGTCCGGCCTTGCCATCCGATAGGTCGACCCACTCTCCGTTGACGGGCCGCTTCCGCGTCGCGACAGCACTCGCGGCCGGATGCTCGCTCGCCAACCTGTGTTTCGTCGGCGTCTGGTCCGACCTGCTGCCATTCCTGTATCCGTCGGACGCCCTGCCGGTCGGCGGCATGCCGTGCTGGAGGGACTTCACGGCGGTCGTCGTCAACGTGCTGGCGGCCACCCTGCCACTGTCGGTCGCGGCGTATGTCGCCCAGCGCGGCACACGCTGGCGCGTGCCGGCCGACCTGGTCTTGCTGGCCACGGTCGCGGTGACCATCAACACCGTCCGCTATCACTTCCGCATTCCCGGCGAGCAGGCGCTGGCATCTCTCAGCCGTCCGGTCGCGATCGCGCTGGTCGCCTCGGTCGGCGTCGCCGGTCTCGCGGCCTTCTGGCGATGGCGCCGGCTGGCATCCGGGGCGCTGCACATCGGGCTGCTGGTGATGTTCCCGCTCGTGCCGATGCAGTTTGCCCAGGCCGGGTGGGCCGTGAGCCGCGCCGGCACGGACATGCAATGCACGGGTCCTGGCGCCCTCGCGCCCCGAGTGGGTAGCGCGCCCAATCGTCGGGTCCTGCTGATCGCGTACGACGAGCTCGAGTACGCCTCGGTGTTCGAAACCAGGCCGCCCGATCTCCGGCTTCCTGCGTTCGACCGGCTCCGAAGCCAGTCGCTGCTGGCGACCGACATGACCTCGCCGGCGTCGCGAACCGAACGCGCAATGCCGTCCGTGTTGACAGGCCGTGCGGTCCGCCAGGCGCACCTGACGGGACGTGACGAACTGGAGCTCACATACGTGGACGGCGAGTCGGCGCGGTTCTCACCGGATGTCACGGTGTTCGCCCGCGCCCGCCGCATGGGCGTGGACAGCGGCCTGGCAGGATTCTTCCTGCCGTACTGCTCGATGATCGGCGACGTGCTGACCGCGTGTACCTGGGAACCATGTGTCACCTGCGGCCGCCGGGTGGGCGCATTCGGCGCGACCCTGGTCGAGAGCATGCGCAACCAGATCTCCGAGCTCGCGCCACGTTACGGCCCCCGACGGCATCTGCGTGCGTACCGGACGCTGCAGACACGCGCGCGGGAGCTGGCCGCGGATCCCGATCTCGGGCTGGTCTTCCTGCACATGCCCGTGCCGCACGATCCTTTCATCTACGATCGCCGGGCGGGCGAATACAGCCTCGGGACTCGGCATGAGTACCTCGACAACCTCGTGCTCGCCGATCGATCGCTGGGCGAAATTCTGGACGTGCTGACGTCCAGCAGGCTGGCATCGAGAACGTCGGTGCTCGTGTTCGGCGATCACGGCCGGCGCTCGACGGATGACGGGATGACCGTACGGGATCCTCGCGTCGTGTTCCTGGTGAGGCTCGCCGGGCAGGCGGAGGGCACGGCGTACCCGCACGCGCTGGACGTGACGGTCGTGCACGATCTCGCGCTCGCGATCCTTCGCGGGGACGTCTCGGAGGCTGACGAGCTCGACGCGTGGCTGGACGACCGGCACGGGCGTGCGGCCGGTTCCTCGAAATGATCAGCGGCGATGCGTCGCCTGTCCGGCGCGCATCACGATGAGCGCGCCGTGCCACGCGTTCGCGAGCGTGCCGGCACACAGCGTGACGCCGCCGGCGGCGACCAGTACGCGCCCGGCCCCCGAGAGGCCGGCGATGACGATCGGGAGACCAGCGCTCCAGAGCACGAGCACGAGCAGCGCCAGCCGCGGCTCGATCAGCCGGTGCACCGAAACGGGCGGCGGCGCGCCACCGAGCCGGGCCATCGCGCGATACCAGGCATGCATCGGCAGCAGCCTGCCCGCAATGCCGGCAATCATCTGACCCACGAAACCGAGCAGCCCGGCGACCCCGTACGCCCACGCGAGCGAGTCCGGTCCGCCCACCGCCAGCCAGAGTCCAAGGACCGCGGCGACCACCAGATACAGCAGCGCCGTGTGCGTCTGCCACGTCGACCAGTCGCGCGGCGGGAGATCGACGGGACGCGGGCGCCGCTCCTGCACGATCCGCCGCACCTGGACGAAGAACGCCGCGAACGCGGCGAGCACCAGGAGCACCCAGACCAGCGGCGATCGGCCCGAGATCAGCGACCACGTCAGCCCGATCGTCCCGGCTTCGAGCAGCACGGCACTGATCCCGAGCCGGCTGGATGGCATCGCCGCCGGCACGAACATCGGAATCAGCCGGTACGCCACCCCGAAAATCATCATCGTCGCCCACCCGAGCACGGCCAGGTGCCCGTGCGCAACGGCGAGGGCGAGCGGGGACCAGGGCAGGTCTCCCGAAAGACGATTGAACGCGAGCGCGATGCCCAGCGAGGCCGCGGCGAGGATGTTGACGAAGGCGAGCCCCACGTGCAGCTTCACCCCCGCGGGAATACGCGCCCGCCGGAGTCCCGCGAGCGCGCGAACGCCGACGAACGCCAGCGGTGCGAGCACGCCGAGGGCTGCCACGCCGACAACGTCGTAGCGTCCGAACCAGAACCCGCCGACCATGCCGGCCGTGCCCGTCCAGAACAGCAGGCATGCGAGGGCGTCGGGCCGTCCCGCACGGAACGGCATGCCGAGCGCGAGCGGGGCGACGATGTAGAACGCGCCGAGGATCGACCCGGAGATCCAGCCCAGCGTGATCAGGTGGATGAGTCCGATGCTGCGGGGGTGATAGTGAAACGGGCCGGGCAGGTCGGGAAACAGGACCAGCGCGCCGGCCGCGGCAGCCAGGGAGAGATGGCTCCCGGCAAAGTAGACGAGCGGAAGGGTGGGCGCGGGAAGGAAGGCGAGGCGGCCGGCCGTGGAGCCGGCCGCCGGGCCGTTCGCGTACGTCACTTCACCACGAGCGTGCCCTTCATGCCGCCCTGGAAGTGGCCGGGGAAGGTGCACACGAACACGTAGCTGCCCGGAGCCTTCGGCGCGTTGAACTCGACTTCGACGGTCTCGCCGTTGCCGGCCAGCTTGCTCGCCGCAATCAGCTGGTTCTGGAAGGCCGGCGCGATGTACTCGGTCTTCGGCGACTGCGCCGAGGCGGTCACGAACGCCTGGATGTCCACCTTCGGCTGCGGCAGGACGAAGTTGTGCGCCATCGCCATCTTCGGCAGCGCGCTCGTGGTCTTCAGCACGATCTTCAACCGCTCGCCGGGCTTGGCCTGGATCGAGTCCGGGGCGAACCTCAGGTTGTCCGTGCCGGTCATCTGGATGACCCGGGCTGCCGCCTTCCCCTGGGCTGCGCCGGGCGCTGCGGGAGCCGCCATGAACAGGGCGGACAGCAGGGCGATCGAAAGGGTCGTGGCTCTCATGAGTGCGTCTCCTTCATCGTGAGTGCGGCAGCTGGCGGCTGACAGCGGAGAACCGGCAGCGCAGCGCCGCGACAGCCGGGCGCGGGCTGGCGGCCGCCGGGCTTGCTGCCCCCGGGCGACCGCCAGCTGCCGTGCTGGGCGAATGTCTAGTGCGTCATCGGGGGCAGGTTGCGCGTCAACTCGCCTCCCTTCGAACGGACCTGCAGGTAGCCTACCGCACCCCTCTGGGCATCCGCGAACTCGTGGTCCACCAGGATGTACTTGCCTTCCTCGGGGGCGATGAACTCGACCACGCCGCCGTTGCTCGCGCCGAAGGCGACGGTCTGCATGCCGGCCCAGTCGTTCCGCGGGTTCCCCTCGTAGAAGACCCGGTCGAAGATGGCACCGACCACGTGGAAGCTCGAGGAGTCCGACGGTCCCACGTTGTGGAAGTAGAGGCGGACCCGCTCCCCTTCGTTCGCGATGAGCGGCGCCTCGGTCAGCGCCATCGTGTGGCCGTTGAAGGCGACGTGCGACGCGTTCTTCGCCATCGCGGCGTCGAAGTCGAGCACGTGGAGGCCGTTCTCGCCGGGCTTCAGGTAGAACTCCGACTGGACGACGACGTACTCGCGGTCGACGGCGCGGTCGGTCGGATACCCGTCGCGCGGGCTGACCACGACCACCCCGTACTGGCCCATCGCCATGTGCATCAGAATCGGCGGCACGCCACAGTGATACAGGTAGACGCCGGGGTAGTTCGCGACCCACTCCATCCGGATCGTCTGACCGGGCATGATCATCCGCCACTTGTCGTCAGGCGCGACGGTGCCGGCGTGAAAATCCATCGAGTGGTGCATCGGCGCGATGGACGGCGCGGCGTTCTGCAGCCGGTCCGCCGCGAGCGCCTCGAGATAGGGCGACGCGCCCCTGGCCGGCGGCGTCACCGAGACGTTCTCGCCCGAGCGGTTCTTCATCGTGAAGATGACGCGATCCCCTTCCCGGACGTGAATCACCGGACCGGGCACGGATCCGCCGAACGTCCAGGCCTGGTACCGGACGCCGGGCGCGACGTCGATCTCCGCGGTCACGATGTCCATCCGCACCTGGTGAATGCGGTTGCCCGGCTGCAACGGAGCCAGCTCGGGGGCCCGGGTCACGATGTCGCCGACGACGGGCGGGCCGTCGTAGTCATCCGTGTAGATTTCGGCCAGCGGGGTCCCGAAGACCTTGCCCTCGATCAAGGCGTCGACGCCAGGATCGGCGTAGCGGGCGTAGAGCGCGACCGTCGCGGCCGTTGCGAGCAGCGTAAGTATGAGGACGGGTGAAATGACGCGCCGCATGGCAGCTCTCCCTGGTCCGATCGAGAGGTGCGGGACGGCCCCGCACTCCGCCGGACCCTGGAGCTACCCTACCGGCTGGAATCGCGGCCGTCTTTGCGCTGGCGCAACATGTGAAAAAAAGCACGAGCAAATGTGAAAAAAAGCACGAGCGGGCCGGCCGGCACCCCGCCGGACGGGCGGCGCTCACTCCTCGTCGGCTTCCGACAGGACTTCCAGGCGCTCCGGATCGCGGATGAGCAGGCGGCGATTGGCGGTCCCGAGGATGCCCTCGTCCTCCCATTTCGAGAGGGTGCGGCTCACGGTGTAGAGCGTCGTGCCCGTGAGCTCGGCGAGCTCCTGGCGCGTCAGCGAGTGCGAGATGAGCACGCCGTCGGGCACCTGGCGGCCGCACTGGCGTATGAGACGGAGCAGCGTGTGCGCGAGCCGCTGGCCGACCCGGGCGGTCGTGAGCTCGCGGACCCGCGTCAGCGCGTCGGTCATGTGCGTGGCCATCTCGCGCATGATGTTGACGCGGACCTGCGGGTACTGCTGCAGCAGGGGCGCGAGCGTCTCGCGCGGCCAGGCGCGCAACCGTGTCGGCTCGCCCGCCAGCGCGGTGATCGGATACGCGGCCTTGTCCAGCGCGACGATCCCGCCGAACGGCTCGCCGGGGCCCACGAAGCGCACGATCACCTCGCGGCCGTCGGGCGTGAGCTGGATCAGCTTGAGCAGGCCCGTCTCGACGATATGGAACGCGTGGGCCGGTTCCCCCTGCCGGGCGATCGCCTGCCCCCGCTTCCACTCGCGGGCGATCGACGCGTCCAGCCAGACCTGCCGCTCGTCATCGGTCAGCCCGTCGAACACCCGGGACCGCGCAATCGGGGGGAGCGGCGCCATACGGTCATTCTAGGGGATCCCCCCGGGTCGTCCGTTTTCCGCGGACATTGCGCCAGCGCAAAGACGACAACGGGCGCGGCCGATAGAGTCGGACCATCAGTGTCCGGCGTCGCCGCCCGCGTGGCATCGGGAACGGGCCGTCGCACGCCGTCAGTCGAAAGGACCCGGTGACATGGACTTCACACGCGACACGCTCGTGGCGGACCTCGCGGCAGGCGAGCCGGCCACGGTCAAGGTCTTCCAGCAGCACGGCATCGAGTTCTGCTGCGGCGGGAAGACGCCACTCGGAGACGCCTGCGAGCAGCAGGGCCTCTCGTACGAGACGATCGCCGCCGACCTCCGTCAGGCCATCGCATCAACCGCCCCGTGGCAGCCTCAGAACTGGCAGGAGGCCCCGCTGGGCGCCCTGATCGATCACATCCAGCGGCGGTACCACGCCCTCCTGCGCGAGGAACTGCCACGGCTGAACCGGATGCTCGAGCGCGTGATCACCCGCCACGGGGATCAGCTGCCGGAAACGCTGCTGCCGCTGCGCGACACGTTCCTGCATCTCGAGCAGGAGCTGCTGAGCCACATGCAGAAGGAGGACAACGTGCTCTTCCCCGCCATCCGTGCGCTGGAGCGGCCGGCCGGTCATGCGGCGTGGGCCGACGGGCTGGAGCAGCCGATCGCCGTGATGGAACACGAGCACGCGGATGCGGGCGACGCGCTGGCGCGGATGCGCGCGATCACGAACGGCTATGCGCCGCCGGAGTGGGCGTGCCCGACGTTCCGCGGCCTGTACTACGGGCTGGCGGCGCTCGAGAGCGACATGCACGTCCACGTGCACCTGGAGAACAACATCCTGTTCCCCAGGGCGACCGCGCTGACCCGCACCCGCGCGGACGCCGCGGTCTGACCGGTACCAGTACGGGTGTCTGACACCCGTACTGGTACTGGTACCGGTGTCAGACACCCGTACGGAAAGCAGACACGCACGGGCGGGGCATGATCGCGGTCATACCCGAACCGGCGTACGGGCGGCCATACTCGCGGTCCGGATGCCCGAGTCGCCGAATGAAGACGCCGCAGCGTCCTGCCGCGAGCTGGCGCTGCTCCTGATACGTCCGTCGAAATACGACGACCGCGGGTACGTCATCCGGCACTGGCGCGGCGTGCTGCCGAGCAACACGCTGAACTGCCTCCACGCGTTGACGCTCGACGCCGTGCGCCGCGGTGCGCTGGACGGGATTCGCGTGTCGGTCCACGTCCGCGACGAGGCCGTCCACCGGGTGCGTCCGGAGCGGCTCGCGCGGAAGCTGCTCCGGCCCGGCGTCCGCGGGCTGGTCGCGCTCGCCGGCGTCCAGACGAACCAGTTTCCGCGCGCCGGCGACCTCGCGCTGCGCTTCCGCCGCGCCGGGTTCGCCGTGATGATCGGCGGCTTCCACGTCAGCGGGGCGGCGGCGGTCTCGGCGGAGCTGCCGCCCGAATGCCGGACGCTGGTGGATGCCGGCGTCACGCTCGTGCTCGGCGAGGTGGAGGAGGCGTGGCCCGGCCTCCTCCGCGACGCCGCCGCGGGCGTTCTGCGCCCCGTCTACAACCTCCTCGGCCAGCTGCCGGCCCTCGGGCACCAGCCGGTGCCCGTGCCGTCGCCCTCCCTCCAGCGCCGGTTCGCGGTGCGGGGCACGGGGACGATCGACACCAGCCGCGGCTGCCCCTTCCGCTGTTCGTTCTGCACGATCATCAGCGTGCAGGGGCGCACGATGCGCGCGCGGGACCCGGAGCGGGTGCTCCAGCGGATCCGGGCGAGCGCCAGGCGCGCGCGGCAGCCGATCCGGCACTACTTCTTCACCGACGACAACTTCTCGCGCAACCCGGCCTGGGAGCCGATCTTCGACGGGCTGATCGCGATGCGCGAGCAGGAAGGGCTCGCGATCGATTTCATGATGCAGGTCGACATCGCGGCCTGGCGGATTCCCCGGTTCGCCGAGAAGGCCGCCCGCGCCGGCTGCGTGCAGGTCTTCATCGGCCTCGAGTCGATCCGCGAAGACAACCTCGCGTCGGCCGGCAAGCGCCAGAACCGGGTCGACACCTACCGTTCCGCCATCGCCTGCTGGCATCGCCTCGGCGTGGTGTGCCACGTCGGCTACATCATCGGGTTCCCGCACGACACCTACGCGCGCGTGATGCAGGACGTCCGGGCCCTGCGCGACGAGCTGCAGGTCGACCAGGCCTCGTTCTTCATGCTCACGCCGCTCCCGGGGTCGCAGGACCACACATCCGCCGTCGCAGCCGGCGTGCCGCTGGATCCCGACTACAACAACTACGACTCGTTCCATGCGACCTGGCCGCACCCGCGGATGTCGGCACGGCAGTGGACCCGGGCGTATCGCGACGCGTGGCGCGAGTTCTACGCACCCGGGCATCTCGAGCGCGCGCTGCTCCGCCAGAACCCGCACACGTACTGGGGGCTGTTCAAGGTCTATCTCTGGTACCGCGCCGCCATGCGCGAGGGGGCGCACCCGATGGTCACCGGATTCTTCCGCCTCCGGCGGCGCCTCGACCGGCGCCCGTCGCTGCCGCTCGAGCCGCGGCTGCGCTTCTGGGGACGCCGCCTCGCCGAGATCGCGGCCACCGTCCGCGCCACGATCTCGCTCGCGCTGGAGATGCAGGAGCTCTGGCTCAGGACGCGCATCGTCCGCCGGGAGTATCGCGGGTGGCCGGGACTGCACCGGTTCAGGACGCGGAAGGGGACGCCGCCGGCGATCAAGGTCGCCTGGCACCATGCGCACGCCCGGCTGGCGCGCCTTGCCGGAGACGCCGTCGAATCCCGGACGCTCCCGGAAGCCAGTCCGGTGCTGCTGCGTCGGCTCGCGGTCATCGCTGCCGATGCGGAGAGCGGGGACGCACCGGTTCCGGAACTGCCGCCGGGTCGTGTCCCGCGCCAGCTCGCGGATGTCCGCCGCGCGCTGACCGCCTACTGGCGCGAGACGTTCGCGCGCGCGCGGCGGATGCAGCTGTGGCGCGTCAATCCGCTGAAAGTCGCGTGGGGGCTGGCCTGGGAGGCGCGGCTGTCCGGGACGTTCCTGATCGCGCTCGTGACGGAGCGGTACTGAAGCGTGTAGCTGGCAGCTGCCGGCTACAAGGCTCAACTGAGCGCGAGCGATTCCAGTGCGTGGCGATCCAGGACGAGGAACCCGCCTTCCTCCGTGTCGACGATGCGGTCCTTGCGCCAGCGGCTCATGATGCGGATGGCGGTTTCGATGGTGGTGCCGCCGAGATCGGCCAGCTCCTGCCGCGACAGCGGGACCGGAATGAACGTGCCGCCGCGCTCCGGCCGGCCGACTTCCGAGGCCAGCTTCAGGAACAGCCGCGCGAAGCGCGGTTCGACGCGGCCGCCGGTCAGTTCGGCGAGCCGCGAGGTCAGCTCGACCAGCCGGTGCGTGAGCCCGACGAGCAGGCCGCGTACGAGGGTGGGATGGTTCTCGAGCAGCGTGAAGAACTGCGGGCGCTCGATTGTCACACAGGTCGTCGGCTCGAGCGCCACGGCGGAGGCCGGAAACGGCCGGCTCTCGTAGACCGCGACGGCGCCGAGCGGATCGCCGCTCCCGAAGATCTCGAGGATGATGTCCTTGCCCGCCGGCGTCATCTTGAAGACCTTCACGCGCCCGCGGACGATCGTGTAGAACCGGTTCGAGGGGTCCCCTTCGGAGAAGATTGTCACGCCCTTCGCGAACTCGCGGACCTGCGCATGTGTCGCGACGCGGTCCAGATCCTCGTCCGAAAGCGCACGGAATACCGGCGTCGCGCGCAGCAGCTCCCCGACGGGCCCGTTCATGCGGCTCATGTTACTGCCGGGGCGGCGCCGGCGCCACGAGGACTGGTGCCGCGGCGTGAAGGCCGGCCGAACGATGACGACATCGGATCCGCGACGTCGATGTCGGGCCTGAGGACCCACGTGCGACGGAGGCCCTGCTTGCAACCCCGCACCGGGCGGGCTAGGCTCGCTCGAGCGTACGCTGGAGGTGCCGCCGCATGAGCGCGGGTCCCGATGGGCGCGGCGGGTCACGTGCCGCTCTCGTCCTTGCGACGATCTCGTTCACAATCTGTTTCGCCGCGTGGGGACTGATCGGCGGACTTGCCTCCGTGTTCGCGGAGCTGTACGCGCTGTCGGCCTCGGAGACCGCCCTGCTGATCGCGGAGCCGGTGCTGCTGGGGTCGCTCGCGCGGCTGCCGATGGGCATGCTCACGGACCGCTACGGCGGCCGGGGCGTGTTCGCGGGGCTCATGGCGGTGTCCGCCCTGGCCGCCTGGCTGGTGCCGCTGTCGTCGAGCTACGCAGGCCTCCTCGCGGCCGCATTCCTGCTCGGCCTGGCCGGATCGTCGTTCTCGGTCGGCGCCGCGTTCGTCTCGCGATGGACCCCTGCCGCGCAACAGGGCACGGCGCTCGGGCTGTACGGGCTGGGCACGCTCGGCCAGTCGCTGGCCGTGTTCGGCGGCCCCCTCATCGCCGCCGCGGCCGGCTGGCCGAACGTCTTCCGCGGCACGGGCCTGCTGCTCCTGCTCTGGGCCGCCGTCTATCTGCTGCTCGCCCGGAACCCCCCGGGCGTCACCCGGCCGGCGGGTGTCGGCGCGATGGTCGCGGTGCTGCGGCGCGAGCCGACGGCCTGGCTGCTCGGCGCGTTCTACTTCCTGACGTTCGGCGGCTTCGTGGCGTTCTCGATCTACCTGCCGACGCTGCTGCGCGCGCAGTTCGGACTCTCCGCCGCCGACGCCGGATTCCGCGCAGCGGGCTTCGTCGTCCTGGCCACGCTCACGCGCCCGGCCGGCGGCTGGCTGGCCGACCGCATCGGCGGCGCACAGGTGCTGTCGTGGGTCTTCACCGGCATCGCGGCGTTCGCGCTGCTGCTGGCCTGGCCGTCGATGGTGCCGTTCACCGTCGGCGCGCTCGGCTGCGCCGTCCTGATGGGGCTCGGCAACGGCGCGGTGTTCAAGCTCGTGCCGGAGCGGTTTCCGCGAGAGACGGGCACCGTCACCGGGCTCGTCGGAGCGCTGGGGGGCCTCGGCGGGTTCTTCCCTCCGCTCCTGCTCGGCGTGTTCAGCGATGTCGCCGGCGTGTTCTGGCCCGGGTTCGTGCTGCTCTCGGCGACGGCGCTCGCCCTGCGATGGGCGAATGGACGCGTGTTCCGGCCGGGCGACACGGCATGGCTCGAAGGGCTGCCGGTCCACGCGCGCCGCCGCGTGGCGCGCCTGCGCGCCGGCGCCTGGTCCGCCCTCTGGACGCTCGCGCTCGCCGCCGCGATCGTGATCGGCTCGCGCAACCTGCAGCACTTCGACGCCGCGCTCGTCGCCTACACGTTCGCGACCCTGTTCGCGACGTTCGGGATCGCCTATCGCTACGCGATGTGGATCGACCGGCCGCCCACGCGCATGTACTGGCGGCGCGGCTGGCAGGTGTTCCTCTCGCGCCGCCGGCTGGGCGCCAACGCGGTGCAGCTCGTGCGCCGCGGGCTTGCGCAGTTCGCGGCCAACAACTACATCTTCCGCCGGGGTCGCCTGCGCGGCGTCGCGCACATGCTGATCATGTGGGGCTGCATCCTGGCAGCCGCGATCACCTTCCCGCTCGTATGGGGCTGGCTCCATTTCGAGACCGTGCCCGGCGACCTCGCGACCTACCGCGCGTTCGTCTTCGGCGTCCCGCTCCAGGATTTCCCCGTGGCGTCGCTGTTCGCCTTCCTCGCGTTCCACGGCCTCGTCTGGTCCTCGTTCCTCGTCATCGGGGGCGTCATGCTGGCGTTCCGCCGACGGATGATCGACCACGGCGCCGCCGCCGTGCAGCAGTTCGGCCAGGACATCCTGCCGCTGCTGCTGCTCTTCGCCATCAGCGTCACCGGCCTGATGCTGACCGCGAGCTACACGTGGATGAGGGGCTACGCGTACGACTTCCTCGCGATCCTGCACGCGGCGACGGTGATTCTGACGCTGATCTGGCTGCCGTTCGGCAAGCTGTTCCACGTGTTCCAGCGTCCGGCACAACTGGGCGTCGGGTTCTACCGCGACGCCGCGTCGGCGGGTGAGCAGGCGCGGTGCCTGCGGTGCGGCACGCCGTTCCTGCCCGAGACGATGGTGCAGGACCTGATCACCGTCGAACGCCAGCTCGGATTCAGGTACGAGCTGCCGGGCGGCGGGCATTACCAGCAGGTCTGCCCGCGCTGCCGTCGCGCGCTGTTCGGGCTCGCGCAGGGCCGCCTGTGGCGGGACCACCTCGACGTGCGCGAGACGGTGGTCGACGGCCGCCTGACGCAGCGCTGAACGCCGGCGCCAGCGCACACGCTGCGGCGCCAGAGGAGAGACGAGGACCGGATTCGTGGCAACGCTACCCGTGGACGAGCTCCAGATCATCCGCCGCTTCGGGCCCCATCTGTCGTCGATGGCGGGCGTCCGCCTGTCGACGAGCGTCGAACCGGACAGGCTGGTCAAGACGCACTGCTGCTTCTGCGGGCAGCAGTGCGGCATCCAGCTCAAGGTGCGGGACAACGAGGTCATCGGCTTCGAACCGTGGGAGGAGTTCCCGTTCAACCGCGGCATGCTCTGCCCGAAGGGGGTCAAGCGCTATCTCCAGGGGTCGCATCCGGATCGGCTCACGACTGCCGTCCGCCGCGATCCGTCGGCCGACGGGGGCTTCAGCCCGATGCCGTACGCGGACGCCATCGCGCGCACGGCCGCCGAGATCGCGCGAATCCAGCAGACGTACGGACCCGCCTCCGTCGGCGTCCTGGGCGGCGCGAGCCTGACGACCGAGAAGACCTACCTGCTGGGCAAGTTCGCGCGCGTGTGCCTGAAGACGCCGTACATCGACTACAACGGCCGGCTGTGCATGGTCAGCGCCGGGGCCGCGAACAAGAAGGCCTTCGGCATCGACCGGACGACGAATCCCTGGTCCGACATGGTCGGCACGGAGGTGATCTGGGTGGCCGGCTCGAACGTCGCGGAGTGCTCGCCCATCACCACCAACTATCTCTGGCAGGCCCGCGAGCTCGGCGCACGAATCATCGTCCAGGACCCGCGCATCACGCCGGTGGCGCGGACGTGCGATCTCTACCTCCCGGTGCGCCCGGGGCGCGACGCGGCGCTCTTCGCCGGCGTGCTCCGGATCCTGATCGAGCGCGACTGGATCGATCACGCGTTCATCGAGGCGCACACGACGGGGTTCGATGACGTCGCCGCATACTGCGGCGAGTGGACGCTCGAGCGCACCGCGGAGGTGACCGGTGTTCCCGCCCGGGCGCTGATGCAGGCGGCCGAGTGGTGGGGCACGGCGAAGAGCAGCTTCCTGCTGCACGCGCGCGGGATCGAGCATCACTCCAACGGCGTGCAGAATACGCTTGGCGGCATCAACCTCGTGCTGGCCTCGGGGCGAATCGGCAAGCCGAAGAGCGGCTACGGCACGATCGTCGGTCAGGCGAACGGGCAGGGGGGCCGCGAGCACGGACAGAAGTGCGATCAGCTCCCGGGCTGGCGCGACATCGCCAACCCGGAGCACCGCCGTTACATCGCCGGCGTCTGGGGCATCGACGAGCAGGAGCTCCCCGGTCCCGGCGTCGACGCCTACGAGATGTTCCGGAAGATCGACGCGGGCGAGATCCGGGCGCTCATCGCCATCTGCTTCAATCCGAAGGTCTCGCTCCCCGACAGCCACTTCGTCGCGCGCTGCCTCGACAAGCTGGAGCACTTCACCGCGATCGACTTCTTCCTCAACGACACCGCCAGGCACGCCGACATCGTCCTGCCGGGCAGCCTGCAGGAGGAAGACGAGGGCACGGTCACCCAGGTCGAAGGGCGGATCATCAAGATCAACAAGGCCGTGGACTGCCCCGGCGAGGCGCGGGAGGACTGGCGCATCATCCAGGATCTGGCCGGGGCCCTCGGCAGGCCGAAGGGATTCACCTTCGCGTCGCCGCGCGAGATCTTCGAGGAGCTCCGCGTGGCGAGCAAGGGAGGCGTCGCCGACTACTCGGGCGTCACCTGGGAGAAGGTGGAGCGCCAGTTCGGCGTCTTCTGGCCCTGCTACAGCGAGGATCCCCGCACGGGCGAACCGACTCCGGATCATCCCGGCACGCCGCGCCTGTTCGAGGCGGGCAGCTACAATCCCGTGTCGAAGGGGGCCGGGCCGTTCTATTTCCCCGATGGCCGCGCGCGCTTCAACGTCGCGGAGTACCGGCGTCCCGTCGACGACGCCGGCGACGAGTACCCGCTGTTCCTGACGACCGGCCGCGTGATCAGCCAGTTCCTGTCAGGCACGCAGACGCGGCGCATCGGACCGCTGGTGAAGCAGTATCCGGAGCCGCGGATCGAGCTGCACCCGCGCCTGGCCGCGAAGCTGGGAATCGAGAGCGGCGACTGGGCGACCGCCGAAACCCGGCGGGGCGCCATCACGCTGCGGGCCCAGGTCGTCACGACGATCAGGCCCGACACGATCTTCATCCCGTACCACTGGGCTGGCGCGAAGAGCGTCAACCGGCTCACCGTCGCCGCCCAGGATCCGATCAGCCGCATCCCGCAGTACAAGGTCTGCGGCTGCCGGCTCCGGCGGGCGGACGGTCCGCCGGAGTACGACGCGGTGCTCGAGCCGCAGCAGTAGGATCTGGAGCGACGGCAGGCATGGCCAAACCGGAACATCTCTTCTTCTTCGTCGACCCGAACCGCTGCATCGGCTGCCAGGCGTGCGTCCAGGCCTGCACGGAATGCGACACGCACCGGGGCGACTCGATGATCCACCTCGAGTTCATCGACCGCGCGGAGAGCGTCCAGACCGTACCGGTCATCTGCATGCATTGCGACCAGCCGACCTGCGCCGAGGTGTGCCCGGCCGACGCGATCAAGCGGACGGAGGACGGCGTCGTCCAGTCCGCGCGGCGGCCACGGTGCATCGCCTGCGGCAACTGCGTGTCGGCCTGCCCGTTCGGCGTCCCCGAGGTCTACGAGGAACGCCGGATCATGATGAAGTGCGACATGTGCTACGACCGCACGAGCGTCGGGAAGAAGCCGATGTGCGCGACGGTCTGTCCCAGCCAGGCGCTCTTCTACGGGACGCGCGAGCAGATCGCGCAGCTGCGGCCGATGTCGTCGCCGGTCAACCGGTTCCAGTTCGGGAACCAGACGATCACCACGCAGGTGTACGTGATGACGCCCGCCGCGCCGGTGATGCCGGCGCAGTATCTGGACGTCGTCGCGGCGATGGACGAACAGCCGCGCGGGCGCGCGGTGACGCTGAAGGTCGTCGCGCCGGACGGCGCGCTGGCGCCGGAACCGGATCCCTATGCAGAGGTGGAGGTCTGAGTGGCGGACGCGCAGGAGGATCCGAGACAGCCGGTCGACGCGCTGGTGAACACGCCGGGGCGCGAAGGCCTGACCGGGACGGCGCCGGCCACGCTCTACACCCGGACGCCGGACCGCGAAGGGCACACGATCGCGCCCGACTTCAGGCCCGACAGCGAGCAGCCGGCGTGGCGGCAGGATTTCCCGATCGACTGGCCGCAGGACCACTGGGTCGAGCGCCGCGACTTCATGCGGTTCCTCGTCCTCATCAGCGGTGCGTTCACGTTCGGCCAGTTCTGGATCGCGGGGCAGAACTGGCTGCGGCGCCGGCGAGGGCAGCCGGAGATCCGGCGCATCGCGTCGCTCGACGATCTCCCCGTCGGCGGCACGCTCGTGTTCCGGTATCCCGCCGAGCACGATCCGTGCGTGCTCGTCCGTCTTTCCGAGACGGAGCTCGTCGCGTACAGCCAGAAGTGCACGCACCTGGCGTGCGCGGTCATCCCGGTACCCGAGAAGGGCGTGCTGCACTGTCCCTGCCACGAGGGCTACTTCGACCTGCAGTCCGGCCGGCCGACTGCCGGACCGCCCACGAGGCCGCTGCCGCGGATTCAGCTGGACGTGCGCGGACGTGACGTCTACGCGACCGGCGTCGAATGGAGGGCGGTCTGATGGCGCTGCGTCGTCCGTTCGCCCGGGATCAGCGCCTGACGATCGTCTACGGGATGCTGGCGTTCGCGCTGATTCTCGTGATCATGCAGCTGTGGCTGCTGACCGCGACGATGAACGCCTTCCTGGGAGGGGACGAATCGGTGATCTGGCCGGCCGCTCTCGCGAGCCTGTTCTGCCTCGCGCTCAATGTCGGCCTGCTGGTCTATCTCGGACGCCTGGAGCGGACCGGTGCCGGAGGGTCCGGCCGGTCCCGGGCATCGTAGCGACTCCCGGGACCGCGTCCCCTCCGGCAACAGCCTCCTGCCTCAGAAGTAGTACTTCATCACCAGCTGGACGATGCGGCCGTCGCCGACCGTCGAGGTGATGCGCCCGAAGTTCTGGCTCCGGATGTTGCGATCCGGCGGCCCGAAGTTCGGGTGGTTCAGCGCGTTGAACATCTCCGCGCGGAACAGGAAGTACTGCTGGCCGACGGTCAGGAACCGCTTGCTGATCGACATGTCGACGTTCCAGTAGCCCGGCGCGCGGGCGATACCGACCCCGGCGTTGCCGAACTGGCCGAGCGGCGCCTCCTGGAAGGCCGAGATGTCGAGCCACCGATCGAGTGTCTGGTTCGACGGCGTCGGGTTCCCGACCAGGTTCGGACGATCACTCGACCGGGTGCCCTGCAGTGACCGGCGCACGCCGTCGACGATGGTGATCGGATAGCCGGTGTGAGCGGTGACGGCGAAGCTGGCGGACCAGCCGCCGGCGATCGCGTCGACCACCCGGTTCCAGTCGGCGCCGATCTGCCGGTCGCGACCGAACGGCAGGTCGTAGCTCCCCGCCAGCGAGAAGATGTGCGTGGCGTCGAAGAACGCCGGCCCGTAGTTCAGGTCGATGTTGTAGCTGTCCATCGGGTACGCGCCCTCGCTGGCCGTGCCGCCGGAGCCGTAGTACCCGAGGTTGTTGGTCAGCGCCTTGCCCCACGTGTAGTTCGCGAGGAAGTCGAGCCCGTGCCACAGGCGCTGCTTGAACGTGGCCTGCAGCGCGTTGTAGTTGCCGCGTCCGCGCGAGGCCGTGGTGCTGATGTTCGTGATCAGCGGGTTGAACGGGTAGAGCGGCCGGCGCTGATCGAGCGGCGCCCAGGTCGACGGGTCACCCACGCCGGGCAGCGGCTGGTTCCCCTCGATCGGCGTCACGAGGTACTTCGACGTGTTGCCGACGTACCCGATGTTGATCGAGGAGTTCGTGCCGAGCAGGTACTCGACGAAGAGGTTCCACTGCTGCGTGAACTGCGGGCGCAGGTCCGGATCCCACGCGCGCGGCTGGCCCGAGAGCTGGTCGAGCGCCTGGAGCCCCTCGAAGCCGGTCGTCATGGTCCCCGCGCCGCTCGTCTGGTCGTAGTTCACCTGCGACTCGAAGAAGAACGGCGGGTTCAGCGGCAGGCGCAGGTTGGCGCCGGTGCCCTCCATGTACTGCGTGATCCCGTAGCCGCCGCGGACCACCCAGCGGTCGCCGGCCCGGTACGCGAAGCCGACGCGCGGCTCCCAGCCGTTGTAGTACGCGTTGTAGAGCGCGCGGCTGTTGCCGTCGCGGCCCGCCAGCAGGTGCGCGGCGTTCGTCAGGTCGACGTTCGCCTGCCGGTCGTCCTTCTCGACGAGCGGCGACGTGTACGCCCAGCGCAGGCCGAGGTTCAGGGTGAGCGCGTTGGTCACCTTGAAGTCGTCGGCGGCGTAGAGCGCCGTGCGGTGCTGCAGGTGCGTCCAGGGGTCGGAGAGCGACCCGCGGCCCTTGCCCGCGACCTGGTCGAGGAGGAAGTCGGAGATGGCGGCGCCGGTGAACGAGCCGTCGAAGTCCATGCGGCCGAGCACGCCGTTGTTCCCCGAGTAGTAGCGCTCCATCATGTAGTAGTTCCACGACGCGCCGAACTTCAGGGTATGGCGGCCGCGGGCCCACGTGAGGCGCTCGTTGATCTGGAACACCTTGTTCGCGGTGTTGCTGGTCACGGCGGTGCTGCCGATGCCGGACACGCCGTTGCCCATGCCGATGAACGTCAGGCCGGGAATGGGCTGCGCGCCGCCGATCCCCAGCTGGTTGTTGATCGCCCCGAGCCCGGCCAGATCCAGGATCTCGCCGTTGAACTCGTTGTTGTTGAACCCGATCAGCAGGTCGTTCACGACCGACGCGCCGAAGATGCGGTTCCAGTTCGCGCCGACGCTCCAGAACGGGTTGCGCGACAGGCCGCCGTAGATCAGCGGCATGGCCGTCTGTGCGGTCCGGGACTCATGCCCCTGGTAGGAGTAGCGGAAGTAGGTCTTGTCCTTCTCCGACGCGTTCCAGTCGATCTTGATGTCGGTCTGGTTCGTGTGCTCCTCCGAGGCCGACATGCCGCGGTAGTTGCCGGTGAAGTCGGACAGGTCACGGGCGACGTTCGGCCGCGGGTACATCGACTCGTTGGCGAACAGCGCGCGCGCCACGGGCCCGAAGCGGTCGACCGGGATCTGGTTGTTCGGGAACGCCTGTCCCGTCACCGGGTCGCGGACGACGATGCCGCGCGAGAGCAGGCTGCTGAGATCGCCCCGCCGCCACTCGTCCGGCATGACCGTGGTGAACGAGTCGGCCGGCGGCACCTCCTGCCGGGCCCCCTGGTAGTCGGCGAAGAAGAACAGCCGGTCGCGCGCGATCGGCCCGCCGAGCGTGCCGCCGAAGATGTTGCGCGAGAACTCCGACTTGCGGCCCCCCAGGCGGTTCGTGTTCCACGGCGTCGCGGCCAGCGCGTTGTCGCGCCAGTACCAGAACCCGTTGCCGTGGACCTCGTTCGTCCCCGACTTGATGACCATGTTCACCACCGCGCCGACGACGTTGCCGAGCTCCGGCGAGTAGTTGTTGGTCTCGACGCTCACCTGCTCGACGGCGTCGGGGCTGGGCTGATACGCGATCAGGTTGTCGATGGCGTCGTTCATGTCGACGCCGTCTAGATTGAAGTTGTTGCCCTGCTCGCGCTGGCCGTTCACGTAGGGGCGGCCGCCGCCCGTGTTCTTCAGGCTGTTGAACGAGCTCGGGTTCGGCGTGGTCACGCCCGCGACGAACAGCGTCGCCGTCGAGAGGTTGCGCCCCTGGATGGGCAGCTTCTCGACCTGCTCACGCTGCAGCGTGCCGCCGACCACCGCGTTCTCGGTCTGGAGCACGGCGCCGGTCGCGACAACCTCGACGACCTCCTCGACGGTGCCGACCTCCATGGTGAAGTCGACGCGCGCGGTCTGGCTCGCCGAGAGGGCGACGGACGACTGGGCGGCCTTGAAGCCCTGAAGCTCCACACGCACGACGTACTGCCCGATCGGCACGCCCGTGATGACGTACGACCCGGCGGCGTTCGTGACGCCCGTGTAGGGAACGTTCGTGGCCTGGTTGGTGGCAGTCACCGTCGCCCCGGGGATGGCGCCCCCGGACGAGTCCATGACGATGCCGGTGATGGTGGCGAGACCGGTCTGTGCGAGTACCGGTGACGGTAATGCAACGACTAACGAGAGGACTATCAGCGTCGCAAGGCGACGAATGGCGGCTGGCATCTGACGCTCCCTCTTATGGTTTCGCCGCGGGAGTCGCGGCGTGGCATCCGGGATACTGCGGCGGCAAACGGCCAAAGTCAAGGTACCGTTGACGATCCGGACCCGCCGAATTGCACGTTGTCACCACGATCATTTCGCCGGAATCGCGCGGCGAACGACACGCGTTCCGCAGATTTGGATCAGCGCGCGTCGTCCGGAAATCGGTGGGAGCTGGAAGAGCCGTGCGTGCGAAGAATTTGTGAGGGATTCAGTTCGATGGATCGCAGGCGACAGCGCGGTGGATCGCGCGGCGCGCGTTCGAGCCGATGCGCGCCGCCGGCACGCGGACGCCGTGCACCGCGACGGTCACCTCAACCGGCGCGGCGCACCGCGTTGAGATGATGCTGCATGGTGAACGCGATCCGCGCCGCCCGCATCCGCGCGTCCTCGGCCACCGGGCCCTCGAAGAGGTCGTCCACGGTCGCCTGGAACAACGCGACCCATCGATCGAACTCACGAGAGGTCAGCGGCGTCTTCTGCGCGAGCGCGCTGTGGACCGCCAGCGGATTCCCCCGGAACGTGCCGGCGCCGAAGAGGATCGTCTCCCAGAAGGCATACATCTTCGGCAGGTGCTCGCCCCAGTCGACGTGCGCGACGTCGTCGAAGATCGGACCGAGCAGATCGTCCTCCCGCACGCGGGCGTAGAACGCGTCGACGAGGCGGACGACTTCCTCGCGCGAGTGGATGTCGGGGCGGACACTCGTGTCGGACATGGCCTGATCAGTGGCGGGGAGCTCGCACCGGAAAACCGGAACGCGACGGCTGGAGCGCAATGAGCTGGGCCGTCCATCGCGGTTCCCGTACGAGATCCGCAACGGTGTAGCGGTCCAGGACGTCGAGAAACGCGTCGGTCGCTTCGCGGAGCGCCCCGCGCAGGCCGCACGCCGGTGTCAGCGGACACCGATCACTCTCGTGGTCGAAGCATTCCACGATCGCGAACGGACCTTCGGTCTGCCGGATGACCGTCCCGAGCCGGATCTGCTCCGGCGGCAGCGCCAGCCGGAAGCCTCCCGAGCGCCCCCGCTGCGTCTCGAGATAGCCGAGGTGCTGGAGCCCGTTGATCACCTTCACCAGGTGATGCCGGGAGATGCCGAACGCCGCCGCGATCTCCTCGCAGGTGCAGCGGACATCCGGGCGCGCCGCCGTATAGAGCAGCACGCGGACCGCGTAGTCCGAGTACCGGGTAAGTTGCATCTACTTTGCAACATTACAGCCGGCCCGCCGGCCACGTCAAATTCCGGCCGATTCTGCCGGGTACTCGAGCGTCCCGTCCGCCAGCACCCGCGCGCCGGGCGTCAACCGGGCCGGCTCGACGCGCCCTCCCCCCAACAGGTGCAGCACCGTCCAGCCCCGGACGATGAGGTAGTCGGCGATCAGGCGGCGATGACATCGCCACCACACGGCCTCGGCGCACATGATGGCCGCCGGCCGCTCCTCCGCGAGCGACTCCAGCAGCTCCAGCCCTGCGCGGAAGGCCGGGGTGGCCGCATAGTCGGCGTACGCGCGGAAGGCCGGATGCTGCCAGTGCAGGTTGCGCGAGGGGGCATCCCGCCGGCTCGAACGCCGTCCGCCGAGCGCGGCGAGATGACGGTAGTCGATGCCGTGCGGCGCCAGCGCCCCGGGCAGCACGTCGATGTTGAACTGCGGGTTGGTCCTCGAGCGCGGGATGCTCCGCACGTCCAGCAGGCGGGTGACGCCCGCCGACGTCAGCATCGCCACGAGCTCGTCGAGCGGGCGCGTGGAGTGCCCGACCGTATGGACGGTCCGCTCCATGCCCCGATCGTAGACCGCTCAGAACCGGGTCGTGATCCCCGTCACCATCGCGACGTCGTTCTTCACCGTCTCCTCGTTCGGCGGGCGGGTCTTGTAGCTGTCGACGATGTCGATGGCGAGCTCGAGATGGTCGTTGATGCGCGTGCCGATGCCGATGGAGAAGGTATAGAGGCCGTCCTTCGGGTTGCCGGACGCCAGCAGCGCCGTCGTCGCGTGCTTCAGCGTCGTCGTCTTCGTGAGCTGGTGCCGGAGCGTCTCGCCGGCCGTCACCGCGACCTCGGGCCTGACCGGCTCGTACGGGTTCTTCTCCCAGACGGCGCCGACCCCGGCGTCGATGGAGAACCGCGTCGGCTCGCTATCCACGAGCGTGTAGCCGAAGCCCGCCGTGGGGGCGATGAGATAGCTGATGGACTTGAACGGATCGCGCAGGTACTCGATCTGGCCGAACGAGAACGTGCCGTCGCGCAGCGTGTACTCATGCCGGAGCGTCATGTTCGTCCGGTCGACGCTGAGCAACCCCTCCTCCTGCCCCCGCAGGTAGCGTCCCGAGAGCTTCGAGAGGTGCCGCGGCTTGCGGTCCCGGGCGACCTCCCAGGCCAGATTCAGCTTCAGCGTCTCGCTGTTGCCGCGGGTGACCGACAGCCCCGCGCTCGCCGTGCCCCCCCAGATTTTCGGACGCGGAGGCGCTTCGGCCGGCACCTCCTGGGCCAGGAGCAGGCCGCTTCCCATCATCCAGATCGCGAGCGCCCCCAGGGCGCGTATCCTCCACGTTCGTCCGGCCACCAGCATCGATCTCGTTCGTCTCCTGAACAGTGTTCCGCCCGCGTCGGGCAGGCCTTCGCCACGCCGCCATGCCCGCCTCCGGGCACGGCGCCGATCAATCCTTGCGCCGATCCGGGCCGCAGACCACCTGTGTGAGCGGGGGGACCGGTCGCTGGTAAATTCGCGGCTGGCTAGTGCACTCCCATTATTGCCCGGCTTGAGCGCCGTCTCTAGACTCAGCCGCCATGATTCAGCATCGACTCGTCGCGGCGCTGGCGATTCTGGGGGCCCTGCACTGGACTTCCGGGCAATCGTTCGCCCAGGGTTGAGTCCTCATCAGGAACACCGCGCCCGTGTTCGGCGCGAACGCCTCGCCCTACCTGCAGCCCGGCGACTGGCAGATCCATCTGTCGTCGCGCAATCTCGTCTCCAACGACCACTACAACGGCACCGCGGAGCAGCACGAGCGCCAGGAGCGGCAGAACTACATCACCAACCGGCAGAACCTGTTCGATGCCGGCGTGACCCGCGCCATCACGCGCCGCGTCAGCGTCTCGATTGGCGTCCCGTTCGTCTACTCGGCGTGGGCGTTCCGCAACCCCGCGTCTCCGCTGCCCGGACCGCGAGTCGAAGAACCCCAGTGGGGGCGCGGGCTCGGTGACATCACGGTGACGAGCCGCACCTGGCTGTTCCATCCCGGAACCCACCCGGACTGGAACGTCGCCGCGGGCGCCGGCATCAAGTTGCCCACCGGCAACGCGGCGTACCAGGACCGTTTCCTCGACGTCCGCGGGGCCCTCGGCGGCATCCAGGGGAACCCGGTTCCGGGCTTCCAGCCGCGCGAGGAACTGCAGTATGTCGATCAGTCGGTCCAGCCGGGGGACGGCGGGTGGGGCCTCGTGTTCGAGGGCCAGGCGTTCTGGCGCGTGAAGAAGCTGTTCCTGTTCGCGTCGGGCAGCTATCTCGCGAACCCGCAGGACACGAACGACACCCCGTCGATCCTCGAGATTCTCGGCGTTCCGACGGGACCCGGCACGCCGAACGAGGGATTGGGCGTGAACTCCATTCCCGACCAGTACCTCGCGCGGGTGGGCGGCACCGTCGGCCTGGGGCACGGCTTCAACGCCTCACTCGCGTGGCGCATGGAGGGGCTGAAGCGCTACGACCTGTTCGGCGCGAGCCACGGCTGGCGGCGGCCCGGCACGACGATGTTCGTGGAGCCGGGCATCAGCTACTCACGCGGGGTGCACTCGATCTCGTTCAACGTGCCGATCGGGTTCTACTACAACCGGCATGCGAACCCGTACACCGACCGTCCGGGTGACGCGACGTTCCCGCGGCACATCTTCCTGACCAGCTACTCGGTGCGGCTCGGGCGCCGCGCGGGTGCGGCGCCGCCGGCGAGCGATCAGCCGCCGCCGTCCGGCCTGCCGGGCGGAAGCGCGTCGGACGGCGGGGCAGCTGCAGCGGATTCAGCGCCGGCCGGCCTGCCGGAGATGGCCGCGCGGACGATCTGTCCGACCTTCTGACCGGGCACGCCGGGCGCTCTCCGGGAGCGTCCGGCGCGCTGCCTCCCTGCGGACGCGACGCGCGGATTCCGGCCACGGAACGGACGCGTTCTGCGATGATGTGAGGGCGCGGATTCTGCGCGCCCCGATGACATCAGGATGAAGTCCGACGACCCTCCGCCGCCTTCCCGACGCGGCTCGGACGCCGGAGCGCGACGGGCGCAGGGAGGCCCCTCGCGCCGCGCGTTCCTGAAGACCGCGATCGTCCCGCTGGCCGCAGCACCGCTCGGCGGCGTCGTGCGTGCGCCCGCGGGCCGGGCACGGCGTCAGCCGCCGGCAGAGGAGCTGTCAGCCGACGTGATCATCGTCGGCGGCGGGCTGGGTGGCTGTGCGGCCGCCCTGGCGGCGGCGCGCTCCGGACTCCGCGTCGTCATGACCGAGGAGACCGACTGGATCGGCGGGCAGCTGACCGCGCAGGCGGTGCCGCTCGACGAGAACGCGTGGGTCGAAAGCGTCGGCGGCACCCGCAGCTATCAGACGCTCCGCGCCCGGATCCGGGACTACTACCGCAGGAACTATCCGCTCACGCCGGAGGCCCTTGCCGACGAGCGGCTCAATCCGGGGAACGGCTCCGTGTCGCGGCTCTGCCACGAACCACGGGTCGGTCTGGCCGCGCTCCAGGAGATGCTCGCGCCGTTCATCGCGTCGCAGCGCATCCGGATCCTGCTCCGGCACCGGCTGCGGGACGCCGCCGTGTCCGGCGATCGCGTCGAGGCGGTCCGCGTGACCAGCGGGGAGACCGGGCGCGAGCTGGTGCTGCGGGCGCCGTACTTCGTCGACGCGACCGAGCTCGGCGATCTGCTGCCGGCCACCGGCACGGAGTACGTGATCGGCGCCGAGTCGGCGCGCGAGACGGGGGAGCCGCACGCGCGCTTCGAGTCGCAGCCGCACAACCAGCAGGCGTTCACCTGCTGCTTCGCGGTCGACTACCTGCACGGCGAGGATCACGTCATCGCCCGGCCCGCCGAGTATGCGTTCTGGCGCGAGCACGTGCCGCAGCTCACGCCACCCTGGCCGGGCCGGCTGCTCGATCTGACCTACACGCACCCGCGGACGCTGCAGCCGTTCGCCATGGGGTTCGACCCGGCGGCGGCAACGGGCCTGTTCCGCTACCGGCGGCTCATCGACCGGTCGAACTTCGCGCCGGGCGCGTACGACGGCGACATCACGCTCGTGAACTGGCCGCAGAACGACTACATGCTCGGCCCGATCGTCGACGTCCCGGCAGAGGAGGCCGCGCGTCACATCGCACGCGCGAAGCAGCTCAGTCTCTCGCTGCTCCACTGGCTGCAGACCGAGTGCCCGCGTCCGGACGGCGGGGCGGGCTGGAAGGGGCTGCGCCTGCGCCCGGACATCGTCGGCACCGAGGACGGGCTGGCGAAGTACCCCTACGTGCGTGAGAGCCGGCGCATTCGCGCCGAGTTCACCGTCCTCGAGCAGCACGTCGCGACGGCGGTCCGCATGAGCGTCGCCGGGGCGACCCGGCCCGAGGACGCGCGCGCGGAGCGGTTCCCCGACTCCGTCGGAATCGGCAGCTACGCGATCGACCTGCACCCGTCGACCGGCGGCGACAACTACATCGACTTCGAGGCGCGCCCGTTCCAGATCCCGCTCGGCGCGCTCCTGCCGCGGCGCATGGAGAACCTGCTGCCCGCGTGCAAGAACATCGGCACGACCCACATCACGAACGGCTGCTACCGCCTGCACCCGGTCGAGTGGAACATCGGCGAGTCGGTCGGCACGCTCGTGGCCTACTGCACGGCGAAGAAGGAGCCGCCGCGCGCCGTCCGCGCGCGCCAGGGATTGCTGTCCGGGTTCCGGAACTGGCTGTCGGCGCAGGGGATTCCGCTGGACTGGCCCGGCGCGTGAGCACGGACGGTCAGCGGGAGTAGAACTCGACGATCGCCGCATCGTCCACGACGATCGGCACGTCTTCTCGGCTCACCTCGCCCGTCATCCGTCCGGTGAACGGATCGGCGGCGTCGCGCGTGAGGAATCCCGGGAGCGTCACCTCCGGTCCCTTCTCGACGGCCGCGCGCACGTCCGGGATCTCGCGTCCCCTCTTCGCGACCGCAATCTCCTGACCGCGCTCGATCAGCTGCCCGGGCACGTCCACCCGCCGGCCATCCACGCGGACGTGTCCGTGCGTCACGAGCTGCCGCGCGGCGCGGATCGTCGGCGTGAAGCCCAGACGGAACACGACGTTGTCGAGGCGCCGCTCGAGCATCCTGAAGAGGTTCTCGGCGGTCGGCCCGCGCTGCCGGAAGGCGCGCTCCATGTACTTCTGCAGCTGGCCTTCGGTGATGCCGTAATGGAAGCGCACCTTCTGCTTCTCTTCGAGCCGGAGGCGGAAGATGCTCTTCCTGACGGGACGGCGCCGTGCCGGACGGGTGCCGGGTGCGGGGGACCGCTCGGGGTCCTTGCGTGTCAGGCCGGGGAGCGGCGTGCCGAGCCGCCTGATCGTCTTCAACCGCGCGCGTTTTCGTACCACGGGTCAGTCCGGAGTGGGCTCGCCCTCGTCCTCGCCGATCCGGTCGAGATCCGCGGGCGTGGGCTCGTTTTCCGACTGCGGCGCGGCGCCGGGAATGCCCGCCGCCGCTGCCGCGCGATCCGTTTCGGCGATGCGTTCGTCGGCGGATTCCGCGTCAGGGTCCGTCTCGGTGAAGCCGTACGTGTCGCGGGTCACGTCCTCGGCCGAGGCCGCGTCCGGCGCGATGCCGCCGGATCTGACCACGTTCCTGTCGTCCGCCTCCGCCGGCGCCTCCGCGTCCGGTCTCCTCCGCCCGCGTCGTTGGCGCCGCGGGTCCTTCTGTTCGGCCACGTTACATCCTCCAGGTGTCGACGGCGATCGTCGGCTGCGGTCACATGATCGCGCGGGCGCTCCGCAGCAGCTCGCGGAACTCCCCGCGTCTGGTCTCCGCTTCCTCCGCGCTCGCGCGCGCGATCTCGCCCGCCAGACGGCTCGTGCGCGACAACGTGTCCCAGCTCGGCGAGCTCATCCGCTCGCGTGGATGGCGGCGATCCGCCTCCAGGGCTTCGGCGGCGCGCCGGTGCTCCGCCGCAAGCGCCGCCAGCTCGTCGTCCACGTAGCTGGCGAGCGAGACGTGCACGTCCTCCAGGAAGCCGGCGAGCTCGCCGGTGAGCTGTCCGCTGCCGGCCAGCGCGTACAGGACGGTCGCGATCGCATCCGCGATGGCCGGCTTCGGCGCCGGCAGCGACGTCACGGGCGCCGGGAACGCGTTGGCGGCCGCGTGTTCCTCGAGAATCGCGGCGTAGCGCGCGACCAGCTGCTGCGCGGAGACGGGATCGAGTGCGTGCGGCATCGTGATCGTCCTGAGCGTCGCCCCGCGTGCGGGACGTGCGGCGTCCAGGTGCACGGCGCGCCATGGTACCCCGATCGCCGCCGGATCCGATCTCGGCCGTTGCAGCTCAACCAGACACTTTGCGCTCAAACAATCTCAGCAGCAGATTGCGATTGACAGGTCTCGCGTCCACCCCGTACGGTGATCCCTTCGCGCCGGACCCGGCGCGGCACGGCTTCCGGGCCGCACCGCGTTCCCCGTCGCGAACCGCTCCCCGTTGCGTGGAGGACTGTCATGCACTCTGTCCCCGCCGCCGACCCCGCCCGTTCGGGCACCCCGCTCACACTCCGGACGCGCCACGACATCGAGGACGAGATCCGCAGGCGCGTGGCCGCCGAGCGCGAGCGGCTCCTGGCGCTGAACGCCGCGCCGTCCGATGACGTGCGGCACTTCCGGCGCCCGGTGGAGCGCCCGTTCACCGCGGCCGAGCGCGATCGCGTGACCATCCTCATCGGCGGACTGACCGTCAGACACGACACGCTGCTCAAGGCGGCCTTCGAGTCCGCGGGCTACCGGGTTGCGGTGATGCCGGTCCCCGACGTCGCGGCATTCCAGCTGGGCAAGGAGTACGGAAACAACGGCCAGTGCAATCCGACCTATTTCATGGTCGGACACCTCATCAAGTTCCTGCAGGGGCTGGAAGCGCGCGGGATGTCGCGCCAGGACATCATCGACCGCTTCGTGTTCTTCACCGCCGGATCCTGCGGGCCCTGCCGCTTCGGCATGTACGAATCCGAGTACCGCCTGGCCGTCCAGAATGCCGGGTTCGACGGGTTCCGCGTCCTGCTGTTCCAGCAGACCGACGGGATCAAGGCCGCGTCGGGCGAACCCGGCCTGAAGTTCACGGTCGACTTCGGCATGGCGACGTTCAACGCGCTGAATCTCGGGGACGTGCTCAACGACGTCGCGTACCAGCTGCGCCCGTTCGAAGTGCGCGCCGGCGAGACGGATCGCGTGATGGGCGAGTGCGTCGACCTGCTGGTCTCGCGGCTGCGCGAGCGCCGGACCACGGACCTGATCGACCGGATGCCCGGAGCCCTCCGCGATCGGCTGGTTCGCGTGCGCGCACTGAAGGACTGGGTCAACTCGCTCGGCAAGGTGCACGAGCATCTCTACGGCCGCTACACGGCGTCGATGCTGCGCGAGGTCCGCGATCGCCTGGCCACCGTCGAAGTCGACCGCCTCCGGGTGAAGCCGGTCGTCAAGGTGACCGGCGAGTTCTGGGCCCAGACGACGGAGGGCGACGGGAACTTCCGCATGTTCCCGTTCCTGGAGCGCGAAGGGGCCCAGGTGATGGTGGAGCCGATCGGCACCTGGGTCATGTACATGCTGTGGCTCGCGAAGGCGACCCACGCCGAGCGGCGCGCGATCACGACGCCGCAGCGCGGGACCTGGGAGCTCGGTGGCCGTCTCCGCGACGCCCTCGGGTTCCACGGCAAGCAGGCGTCGTTCGCGGCGGGCCGCCGCTTCTACATGCGCCAGTACCGGCGCGTGGTGGACGCGCTCGGCGGCATCGCGCACCCGCTGCTCCGGCTCGAGGACCTGGCGGCGCTGGCCGCGCCGTACTACAACGTCTTCGCGAAAGGGGGCGAGGGCCACATGGAGGTGGCCAAGAACATCTACTACACGGTCCACAGGAAGTGCCACATGGTGCTCAGCCTGAAGCCGTTCGGCTGCATGCCCTCGACCCAGTCCGACGGGGTGCAGTCGGCCGTGATGAGCCACTTCAAGGACATGATCTTCCTGCCGATCGAGACGTCCGGCGAGGGCGAGGTCAACGCGCACAGCCGGGTGCAGATGGCGCTCGGCGAGGCCCGCGCGAAAGCCCGCGCCGAGTTCCAGCAGGCCCTCGAATCCACCGGCCGCGCCCTCGACGACATCCGCGAGTACGTCGCGGTCCATCCCGAGCTGCGCAGCCCGTTCCTCCACGTCCCGGTGCGGCCGGGCGTGGCCGGCACGGCGGCCAACTTCGTCCTGCACGTCCATCAGCTGATGCTGCGCGACCGGCGCGCCTCCGTGGCGCTCTCCGTGCGCACATCGGGCGCCGAGCCCGCCGCCGGCTGATCCCGGCGGCAGACGGCACATCGGCCGACGCTCCCCCGGCCGGCGAAGTCCGGTCCGCTCCCCGGCGCGACGAGGTGCTCATGTCCGCTTCACGTACGTTCCTGGTGGGTCTCGACGTCGGCTCGACGACGGTGAAGGCGATCGTGGTGGACGTCGGCAGCGACGAGCTGCTCTGGTCCGACTATCAGCGCCACGAGACCAAACAGCCGGAGAAGACGCTCGAGTTCCTCGAGCGGATGGAGCGCGAGGTCGGCATCGGGCCCGACTCCACGCGGATCTTCATCACCGGCTCCGGCGGCGGGACGATCGCGCCGCAGATCGGCGCGAAGTTCGTGCAGGAGGTCACCGCGGTGGCGCTCGCCGTCGAGCGGCTCCACCCGCAGGTCAACTCCGTCGTCGAGCTCGGGGGGCAGGACGCGAAGATCATCGTCTTCAAGGAGGACCCCGAGACGGGCCGCAAGAAGAAGATCCCGTCGATGAACGACAAGTGCGCCGGCGGGACGGGCGCGGTGATCGACAAGATCAACGCGAAGCTGAAGATCCCGGTCGAGCTGCTCGGCGACCAGGGCTACGACGGGATCAAGCTCCACAAGGTCGCGGGCAAGTGCGGCGTCTTCGCCGAGACGGATATCAACAGCCTCCAGAAGGAGGGCACGCCGCCGGACGAGCTGATGGCCTCGCTGTTCGACGCCATCATCCTCCAGAACCTCACGGTCCTGACGCGCGGGCACACGCTGCGGCCGCACGTCCTGCTGCTCGGCGGCCCGAACACGTTCATCCGGGGGATGCGCGAAGCCTGGCAGAAGAACATCCCGCGTGTCTGGGCCGAGCGCGGCGTCGAGATCCCGGCGGGCGAGACACCGCAGTCGCTGATCTACACGCCGGACAACGCGCAGTACTTCGCCGCCATGGGCGCGGTGTTCTTCGGCCGCGACGAGGACGGCGACGTCGGCCACTACACCGGGACCGACGGCCTGCGGCACTACATCAGCGCCGGCCGGCTCGAGGAGAAGGCCGCTTCCGGCGCGCAGGGTCTCAGTGCCTCGGAGGCGGAGCTGCTGGAATTCCGGGAGCGCTACCGGCCGAAGCGGTTCACCCCGGCGACCTTCTCACCGGGCGAGCGGGTGCAGGGCATCGTCGGCGTTGACGGCGGATCGACCTCCACGAAGGCGGTCCTCCTGTCGACCGACGGCGACGTCCTCTGCAAGGTGTACCAGCTCTCGAAGGGGAACCCGATTCAGGACACGATCGACATGTTCGTCGGCCTGCGGGCCGCCGTCGAGGGGCAGGGCGCGACACTGGATGTCCTGGGGGTCGGCACGACCGGCTACGCGAAGGACGTCCTGCGCGACGTCCTCCAGGCCGACACCGCCATCGTCGAGACGGTGGCGCACACCGAGTCGGCGGTGAAGTACTACGGCGACCCGCACGTGATCGTCGACGTCGGCGGCCAGGACATCAAGCTGATCGTCCTGAAGGACGGGCGCGTGAAGGACTTCCGGCTGAACACGCAGTGCTCGGCCGGGAACGGCTACTTCCTCCAGTCCACCGCCGAGAGTCTGGGCGTTCCGCTGCAGGAGTACGCGGACCGCGCGTTCGCGGCGCAGGCGATGCCGATCTTCGGCTACGGCTGCGCGGTCTTCATGCAGTCCGACATCGTCAACTTCCAGCGCCAGGGCTGGGCGGCCGACGAGATCCTCGCGGGGCTGGCGGCGGTCCTGCCGAAGAACATCTTCCTCTACGTCGCGAGCATTCCGAACCTGGCGAAGCTCGGGACGAAGTTCGTCCTGCAGGGGGGCACGCAGCACAACCTGGCCGCGGTGAAGGCGGAGGTCGACTTCATCCGCCAGAACTTCCGGGGCGCCGGCCCGGAGCCCGAGATCATCGTCCACGAGCACTGCGGCGAGTCGGGCGCCATCGGCGCCGCCGTGGAGGCGCTGCGGCTGTACCGGAACGGCCGCAGGACCACCTTCATCGGCCTCGACGCGGTCGAGCGCATCTCGTACCGGACGACGCGCAACGAGAGCACGCGGTGCAACTTCTGCAAGAACAACTGTCTGCGGACGTTCATCGACGTGAAGCTGCCCGACAACGCCGCCGCGGCGGGGACAGCAACGCCCGCCGCGCCCGTCACCTTCCACTCGAAGGTGCCGAAGGCCGCCGACGAGCAGCGGATCATCATCGCGACGTGCGAGAAGGGCAGTGTCGAGGACGTCGCGAGCATGCGGACGATCAAGGCGGGGCTCGACGAGAAGCGCAAGGCGTTCCCGAACTTCGTCGACATCGCCGCGCGCGAGGTCTGGCGGGCCCGGAATCCGGAGCCGGTGGCCGACCCGATCCCCACGCGCGTGTGGACGAAGGCCGCGAAGGCGCGCGTCGAGGCGATGCGCCGGCGGAGCACGTACCGCATCGGGATGCCGCGCGTGCTCAACATGTACACGTACGCGCCGTTCTTCAGCGGCTACTTCGAGAGCCTCGGGATCCCCGGCGAGAACCTCGTCTACTCCGACTTCACGAGCGGCGAGATGTACCGCGAGGGAGCGACGCGCGGCGCCGTGGATCCCTGCTTCCCGGCCAAGATCGGCATCGCGCACGCCCACAACCTGCTGGCGCATCGCCATGCGAAGAAGCCGCTGCACGCGATCTTCTTCCCCATGGTGGACACGCTCCACACCGACCTCACGCATCTGCAGGGCTCCTACGCCTGCCCGACCGTCACGGTCACCCCGGACACGGTGAAGGCCGCGTTCACCAAGGAGGGGGACGTCTTCGCGCAGCACGGCGTCGAGTACCTGAACCCCATGCTGAACTTCACCGAGCCGAAGTGGCTCGCCAGTCAGCTGTTCGACGCGTGGGGCGCGCGCCTGGGCCTGTCGCCGGAGGAGAACGAGCGCGCGGTCGCGGTCGGCTACCGGGAGCTGGAGGCATTCGAGACGGACATCCGCGGACGCGCGCGCGAGGCCATCGACGAACTGGAGCGGGAGGACCGCGTCGGCATCGTGATGCTCGGGCGCCCATATCACCACGATCCCGGCCTGAACCACGAGATCCTCGACGAGTTCCAGAAGCTCGGCTACCCCGTCTTCTCGCAGCACACGCTGCCGTTCGACGAGGACCTGCTGGAGCGGCTGTTCGGCGACGAGGTCCGGGAGGGGGTCATTCCGGACGGCCGTGCCATCAGCGACGTCTGGAAGAACAGCTACTCGGCCAACACCAACCAGAAGGTCTGGGCCGCGAAGTTCACCGCGCGTCACCCGAACCTGGTCGCGCTCGAGATGTCGAGCTTCAAGTGCGGGCACGACGCGCCCATCTACACGGTGATCGAGTCGATCATCGAGCAGTCGCGGACGCCGTACTTCTCCTTCAAGGACATCGACGAGAACAAGCCCACCGGGTCGATCCGGATCAGGGTCGAGACCATTCACTACTTCCTGACCCGCTACGTCGAGGATCTGAAGCGGCGCCGGGCCGGTCTGCGCGACGCCAGCCGCCAGCTGGCCGAGTACGAGCAGCGGCTGCGCGAACAGCTGTTGCTCGAGCAGGAGCTGGCCGAGTTCGCGGAGTCCCAGCGTGGCAGGCCGCTGCCCGGACGCCTGCTGCCGATGTACGGCGACCGCGACGGCGGAGCCCACGGCTCACGTCAGGACGCGTGCATGTAGGCCCGGGCAATCTCGTCGCGAGGCACCCGATGGAATCCGTGCATCCCGGCAATGGCGGAGAGGGCAGAACGTTCCGCCTCGATCTCCAGCTGCACGAGCAGCTCATGCAGCCGGCTCCGCGGACGGCGGTGCCGCCCGCCGCCGCCGGGCAGCCTGTCACGCTGCCCGATCCGGTGTTCCCGCAGCATCCCGAGCTCCTGAACGACGAGGGGATCGACTACGACGCGTTCGAGCGGGCCGCCATCGAGGGGCGGCGCCACTGGACCGCCGGGCAGATCCTTCACGCGATGCGCGGGTGGGCGCTGCCCTACGTCAAGTCCCGTGTCCTCCCGGGCGACTTCCACCCGATCGTGGCCTACCTGTTCACCGAGTGGAAGTGCAACATCGACTGCCACTACTGCTGGGCGTTCAACAACCAGGTGAAGGGCATGACCGAGGAGGTCGCGCGCCGGTCGATCGACTGGCTGCACGCGACCAGCTGCCGGGTGCTCGCGCTGATGGGCGGCGAAGTCCTGCTGCGTCCGCCGTTCGTGCACAAGGTGGTCGACTACGCGGCGAAGCGCGGCTTCTGGATCTATCTGCCGACGAACGGGCGCCTGATGAAGCCCGACGTCATCGACCGGATCGCCGACGCCGGCGTCGCGACCGTGAACCTCGCGGTCGACGCCATGGACGTGAAGCCCGGGCTGCCCAAGGCCCTCGCGCCGATCCGGGCCAACTTCGACCATCTGATCCGCAAGCAGTACCGCTACGGCTACACGGTCTTCCTGAACATGTGCATCACGCGCGCGAACCTCGACGACATCCGCGCGCTCACGGAGCTCGCCCGCGATCACGGGCTCGCGACCGACTACCACATCGTCGAGTCGCCGATGACCGAGCAGCCGCACTACCGGCATGCGGAGGACAACGGCGTGTTCATCCGGCCCGGGGACCGGCCCGCGGTGGCAGAGCTGCTCGACTGGCTGATCGAGAAGCACCGGCAGGGATACCGGATTGCCAACTCGGTCGAGCGGCTCGCGCAGATGAAGCAGTTCATCGACGGGGGACTCGGCGACTGGAACTGCCGCGCGGGGCAGAACACGCTGATCATCCGGACCGACGGCACCCTGGCGCCGTGCTTCCCGATGTACTCGGCGAGCCACGACTGGGGCGCGATCGAAGCGCCGAAGTTCGACAGCCAGGCGCTCGCCGAGATGAAGCGCGGGTGCCAGCCCCACTGCTTCTCGACGCTGAACCACATCGTCGCGTACTGCTACAACGACCGGCGGGTGATCCGGTGGATGCTGCGGCAGGCGATGAGCGGGTTCCAGGGGGTGCGGGGGAACTTCGAGTAGCCTCGGCACACCGTGGGCCTTGGGCCACTCTGGGCCTTCGGCCATCGTGGGCCTTGGACTTTGGACTTTCGGCCTTGGGCGTCAGCTGAAGTGCGGCGACCAGCTGCTCTCGGTCGCGACCCTCGCTTGTCCCTCTGTCACGGGTT
>CAYUPN010000012.1:61165-64676 GCA_964446605.1 uncultured Bifidobacteriaceae bacterium
CATCCAGCCGCGCCATCAGGGCGTCGAGTTGTTCCTCCGTCGGATTCCTGAGCGGCGGCCGTACGGGCCCGAGCGGCAGACCCAGGCGCGACAACAGCGCCTTCGACGCGCCCAGGTAGCCGTACGCGGCCACGGCATCGACCAGCGCGATCGACAGCGACTGCAGCCGGCGCGCGCCGGCCATGTCACCCCGCTCGAATGCACGGCGCAGCTCGAACGAGACCTTCGGCGCCCAATGGTAGGTCGACCCCACCGCGCAGCGCGCGCCGGTGGCGAGCGCGCCGAGCAGCGCCTCGTCCATGCCCCAGGGAAGATCCAGCCGGTCGCCGGCGACGTCGAGGCACCGGCGGTACGAGATCAGATCGGGATTCGTGAACTTCACGCCGGCGAAGCCGGGAATCCGCCCCGGCGCCTCCGCTACCAGCCGCTCCGTCGGGAACGACACATGCGTCATCGACGGGATGTCGTAGTAGTAGAACGGCAGGCCCGGTGCGGCGTCGGCGATGGCGGCGCACCAGTCGAGCAGCGCGTCGAGCGAGGCCGGCCTGAAGTACGACGGCGCCAGCGCGGAGACGGCGGCGAGGCCGAGCTGCGCCGACCGCCGCGCGAGGGTCCGCGCGTCCTCGAGCGAGTTTCCGCCGACGTGCGCGATGACGGAGAGCCCGTGCGCCGGGCCGGCCTCCGCCCAGGCATCCAGCATCGCGAGCCGTTCGGCCAGCGTCAGCGAATGGCACTCGCCGGTCGTGCCCGTGATGAAGACCGTGCGGATTCCGTTGGCCGCGAGAAAGCCGGCCTGCTGCGGAACGACTGCCGGCGCGAGCGAGCCATCGGCATCGAGCGGCGTGTACGTGGCAACGACGAGCTCGGTCAGGGGACGCGTCAGCGGCATGGGATCCTCAGTGCCCGGCCGGGGCCGGCGCCGGCACGCCCTCCGTTTCGCGCGGCCGGATGAGCAGCACCAGCACGATCGACAGCACGGCGGCACTCGCGAAGATCGCGAAGATGCCGAACAGCGGCACGTGCCGATCGCGGAGCACCCCGAAGCCCCAGTCGGCGAAGCCGCCGCAGCTGATGCTGACGAAGTTCATGATGCCGTAGCCGGTCGCCCGCAGCTCCGGGCGCGCGATCTGCGCCAGGATCGGCATGTTGTTCGAGTCGAAGAAGCCCCATCCGACCCCGAACAGGACCAGGAAGGCCACCGCGACCCACAGCAGACCGGTCTGCGGCGCGTACCCGACGCCGAACATCGCCGGGACGATGAGCGACATGCCGATGGCGCTGACATAGATGCGGCCGCGGATCGTGCGTCGCATCCACCGATCGGCCAGCCAGCCCCCGACCACGGCGCCGACGATCGCGGCGACCTGCCAGTAGAGCGTGGCGGACACGCCCGCGAGTCCCTGCCCGATGTCGAACTCCGCCTTGAGGATCGCCGGCATCCAGTCGCGGACGATCCAGCCGGCGAGCGCCGGCAGCGTGAAGTACAGCACCAGCAGGATGAACGACGGCTTCGAGAGCAGCTCGCGGACGGCCGCGCCTGGCGGCGTGGGCGCGGCCGCTGCGCCGTGCGGGCGCGGCGGGTTGCGGAGCAGCAGGAACAGGGGCACGGCGTAGAGCACGCCGATGACGCCGCAGGCTTCGAACGCCCAGCGCCAGCCGAGCGCCGGATGATCCGCGGCGTACCCGCCGAAGCCTCCGATGATTACGCCCAGATAGATCCCCATCTGGTGGAAGCCGACGGCGCGCGACCGGGTGTGGCCGCGGTGGAAATCGGTGATCAGCGCCAGCGCGGCGGGAATGTAGAACGCCTCGCTGATGCCCATCAGCGCGCGCGTCGCCAGCAGCCCCTCGTAGCTCGAGACATGGCCGGTCATCCACGTCACACCGGACCAGACCACCAGGCTGGCGGCGATGACGTGGCGGCGGCTGAACCGGTCGGCGAGATAGCCACCAACCGGGCTGAGGAACGCGTAGACCCACTTGAACAGCGCGAGGACCGTTCCCCAGTTGGCCTCGAGGCCGATGTCGGGGATGTCCTGCATCACCGAGAACTTCATCGACGCCAGCATCTGGCGGTCGAGATAGTTCAGCAGGGCGACGGGGACGAGAAGGCCGACGACAATCCAGGCGTAGCGCCGTTCGGAGGCGCGTGGATCGGACAGGGACACCGGGCTCGCTCTCGAAGTCGGGGCACCGGCTGCGAAGGGACGACCGCGCGGCGACAATCACCGCGCAGACCGCGAGCCGGGTCCTGCATCATGCCACGCTTCGCGCGGAAGCCCAAAGCCCCTGGGGTTCTTGGGCTTTGGGCCTTGGGGCTTTGGGCGTTGGGGCTTTGGGCTTTTGGGCTACGCCTTCCGCACGACGTACCAGTTGTTCTGGATGTCGTGGGCGAGCTTCTTCACCTCGATCGACCGGAAGCCCGCCTTCTCCAGGTACTCGCGCGTCTTGATCTCGCCCCACATCGCGCCCAGGCCTTCGCCGCCCTGCGCGAGCGAGACGGTCATGCAGTGCATGCAGGACACGGTATAGAGCAGCGTGCCCAGCGGATGCTCCGCGTCCTTGTGGACGTGCCCGGTTCCGCTGATGTCCTGCATCAGGTAGATACCGTCGGGCCGCAGCGTCCGGTGGATGCCTTTCAGGACGTTCAACGGCCTGGCCTGATCGTGAATCGCGTCGAATGTCGTGACCACATCGAACGCGTCAGGCTCGGCGGTCCGGTCGAAGTCGCTGAGGTCGCGCGCGACGTACTCGAGGTTGGTGAGGCCGCCGGCCTGCTCGCGCGCCCAGGCAATCGCCTCCGCCGACAGATCGATGCCCGTGAACCGGCTGTTCGGGTACAGCGCGGCGAGCCGGCTGATGATCCGGCCACGCCCGCAGCCGAGATCCAGCACGCGGATTCCGCGCTCGAGCCGCTCCGTCAGTCCGGGCACGAGCGGCAGGATATGGCTCTCCAGCGACGAGAGCACCGACTGCCCGCTGTCCTCGGCCATCACCTCGTGGAAGCGCGCGAAGCGCTCGTAGGGCACGCCGCCGCCGTCGCGGAAACAGTCGACGATGAGACTCTCGACGCTGCCGAGCTCTCCGATGTACTGCGCGAACACGCCGACGTTGTCGGCGCCTGCGGCACGCGTGAGCGACGCCGCATGCTCGGCCGGCAGCGTGTAGCGCATCGTCTCCGGCTCGTACTCGACGACGCCGCCGGTGACCATCGCGCCGAGCCACTCGCGAACGTAGCGCTCCTGCAGTCCCGCGGCACGCGCGATCTCCTCGCTCGTGGCCGGCTCGAGCCGGCTCATCGTGTCGAACAGCCCCGTCCGGTGACCGATCGACACCATCAGGCAGAGAGCTCCGCCGTTGAGCGCGCCGAGCAGCCGCTCCGCGAACGCCTGAGCGCGCCCGGCGTCGAATTCGATTCCGGTTGCCGTTGTCATGTCACACTCCTGATTCGGATTCCTCGCTCCTGTGCAGTCCTGCTTCCGGGTGTCCAAAGGGGATCTACGGATCTGCC
>CAYUPN010000013.1:0-64632 GCA_964446605.1 uncultured Bifidobacteriaceae bacterium
AGTTGGAGTTGGTGCGCGCTGGTGGATTCGAACCACCGACCCCCGCCGTGTGAAGGCGATGCTCTACCACTGAGCCAAGCGCGCTCCTTTGGATGAGACCTTCGATCTTAGCCCAGCGGAGAAGACGCGCGCAAGCCGGGCACGCCGCCTCGTGGGGTGGGTGGCCTACTTGCGTCCTTCCGGGACGCGCCGCTCCTCCGGGCCGTCGTAGACCGCGTCCTTCGGGTCGATCTGCCGCATCGGCCGCTCGCGCAGTCGCTCCTCGTGCGCGTGGGCGATGAGTCCGGGGACGCGCGAGATGATGAACAACGCGTTGCCGAACTCCGAGTCGAGTCCCAGGTCGGCGCAGATCGCCGCGATGGCCCCGTCGACGTTGATCGGAATGGGGTCCCGCTCCGACTTCTTCGCCGCGCCGAGCACGCGCTCCATCACCCGGAGGAAACGGACGTGCTCTCCCTCGAGATCGAGCTCGTACGCCATCGCCAGCAGCTTGTCCGCGCGAGGGTCGCGCGTGTGCAGCCGGTGGCCGAACCCCGGCACGCGGCGTCCGTCGGCGAGCAGCCCGTGCACGATCGCTTCGGCGGCGTCGCGGTACGAACGTCCCTCGCGGACGAGCGCGAGACCGCGCTCCAGCGTCAGCATGCCCGCCTCGACGTCGCCGCCGTGGTACGACCCGAAGGCGAGCACGCCGGCGGCGACCGCGGCACGCAGCGGCGCGCCCGTGGTCGCGACGTTGCGCGCGACGAGCGTCGAGGGGGGCATCGCGCCGTGATCGACGGAGGACACGAGGATGGCGGCGACCATCCGGCTGATGGCCGGCGTCGGCAGCTCTCCCTGGAACAGCAGGTAAATCGCGTCGCCGAAGCTGACGCGCCCCATCAGCTCGTCAAGCGCGTAGCCGCGCACGAGAATGCGGTTGGGCTCGATGCAGGTGACCGCCGTGTGCCAGGCTTCGTCGGAGGCGGTCGCGGCCGGGTTGGCGATGCGTCGTGGACTCATGTCAGCTCGTCCCATAGAGCCGGTCGCCGAAGTCCCCGAGGCCGGGCAGGATGAACTTCCGGGCGTTCAGCTCGCGATCGATGACGGGCGTGTAGATGTGGACTGCGGGATACCGCCCCTGCACGGCGGCAATCCCTTCGGGCGCGGCGACGATGCACGCGAGGTGGACGTCGCGCGCACCGGCCGCGGCCAGCCGATCCAGCGCCGCGACCGCACTGCCGCCGGTCGCCAGCATCGGATCGACCATGAGCACGTAGCTGCGCTCCAGCTCCGACGGCAGGTTCTCATAGTACTGCGACGCGATCGCGGTCGTCTCGTCCCGCTTGAGGCCGAGATGGCCGACCCGGGCATGCGGCACGAGCTCGAGCGCGGCCTCCAGCATGCCGAGCCCGGCACGCAGCACCGGCACTACGACGACGTCGCCGCAGAGGCGGCGGCTCTCGGCAGGCTCGAGCGGCGTCTCGACGGAGACGGATCGGGTGGGGAGCGCACGCAGTGCCTCGGCCGTCATGAGCAGGCTGATCCGGCGCGCGGCCCGGCGGAACGCGTCGATGGGCGTGGAGACGTCGCGCAGGGTGGCCAGCGCATCGTGCACCAGGGGATGGTCGACGACGTGGACGGGCACGGGGGAAAACTATACCCGATGCCTCCCGCCGGCCCGGCCCGGCCGGTGTAGGATGCGCGGATGCTCCGGCAGCTCATCGGTCTGGTCATCCTCCTCCTGCCCGCCGCCCTTCCCGCAGCCCGGCAGCCGCTCTCCGTCGACCTCATCCTCACCGGCGGCATCGTCGTGACCCTGGACGGGGAACGCCGCGTGCTCGACCCGGGCGCGGTGGCCATCCGCGGCACCGGCATCGCGGCGGTCGGTACCGTCGAGTCCGTGGCCGAGACCTACCGGGCCGATTCCGTCATCGACACGTCCGGGCAGGTCGTGCTGCCGGGCCTGATCAACACGCACGGGCACGCGCCGATGGTGCTTTATCGCGGGCTGGCGGACGACCTCGCCCTGATGGAGTGGCTGGAGCACTACATCTTCCCGGCCGAGGCGAAGACCGTCTCACCGGCCATGGTCCGGACCGGCACCCGGCTCGCCGCGCTGGAGATGATCCGCACCGGGACGACGACCTTCGTCGACATGTACTACTTCGAGGAGGAGGTCGCCCGCGCCGTGCGCGAGGCGGGCCTGCGCGGAGTGCTCGGCCAGACGGTGATCCGGTTCCCGGCACCCGACGCGCCGACGCCGGCCGCCGCGCTCGAACGGGCGAAGCGCTTCCTCGAAGCGTTCGCGGACGATCCGCTCATCACGCCCGCGGTGGCGCCGCATGCCGCGTACACGCTCGACCGCGAGTCACTCGTCGCCAGCCGTGATCTCGCGGCCGCCCACGACGCGCCGCTGCTCATCCATCTCGCCGAGACCGAAGACGAAGTGCGGCTGATGCGGGAGCAGACCGGGCAGCGTCCGGCGGAGTACCTCGAGTCGATCGGGCTGCTCGGTCCGCGCACCCTCGCCGCGCACGCGGTCTGGCTCGATGCCGGCGAGATCGCGCTGCTGAAGCGGCGCGGGGTCGGGGTGTCGCACAACCCCGAGAGCAACATGAAGCTGGCAAGCGGCGTGGCGCCGGTCCCGGCCATGCTCGAGGCCGGGCTCGCCGTCGGCCTCGGCACGGACGGCGCCGCGAGCAACAACGACCTCGACATGTTCGAGGCGATGCGGCAGGCCGCGCTGCTGCACAAGGTGCACGCGCGCGACCCGCGGGTCGTCCCGGCGGGCACGGCGCTGGCGATGGCGACCATCGATGGCGCCCGCGCGCTCGGCCTGGCCGATCGCATCGGGTCGATCGAGCCGGGGAAGCTGGCGGACCTGATCGTCGTCGACATGACCCGCCCCGGACAGACGCCGCTCTACGATCCGGTCTCCCACCTCGTGTACGCGACCCGCGGCTCCGACGTCCGCACGACGATCGTCAACGGCCGGGTGCTGATGCGCGATCGGCAGGTGCAGACGCTGGACGAGGCGCAGGTGCTGCGCGAGGCGCGCGCGATGGCGGCGCAGGTGCGCGCGGCGGTTGCCGCCCGCTGAACGGCGGTCTAGTCGAGCGTGCCGATGTAGGGCAGGTGCCGGTAGCGGCCCGCGTAGTCGAGGCCGTAGCCCACCACGAACCGGTCCTCGATCTCGAAGCCGATGTAGTCGACGGGCACGTCGACCCGCCGCCGCGAGGGCTTGCTGAGCAGGCAGGCCGTGCGCAGCGAGCGCGGCCGGCGCGCGCGCAGGATCTTCTGCAGGTACTGCAGCGTCAATCCGGTATCGACGATGTCCTCGACGATGAGCACGTCGCGGCCGTCGAGAGCCATGTCGAGATCCTTCAGCACCCGGACCTCGCCGGTTGTCGTCGTGCCCTTCGCGTAGCTGGAGACCGCCATGAAGTCGAGCGTGGTGTCGACGTCGAGCGCGCGCACGAGGTCGGCGAGGAAGATGAAGGCGCCCTTCAGCACGCAGATGAGATGGACGCCCTCATGGAAGTCGCGGGAGATCTCCGCGGCCAGTCCGGCCACGCGCGCCTGTATGGCGTCCGGTGACAGTAAGATAGGCGGGGTGCTCACGTCCGGCACGGCCGGCCAGAGTACCACATCCGTGATGGACGCCGCCGCCGTACGCCGACTCGTCGAAATCGTGCTGGAGGAGGCCGCCCGGACTCCGGGCACGGCTTCGGAGCCGTGCCGCTGTCATGGCGTCCTCGCGGACTGCTGTCCCGACCGGATCCGGCCGGTGCTGGACGCCGGCGCGAGCCGTCTGGGACTGCACGCGACCGGCGGAGCCGCCGGGACCGTCGCCTCGCTGATCGATCACACGCTCCTGCGGCCCGACGCCACGCGCGCCGACATCGAAACCCTCTGCCGCGAAGCCGTCACGCACGGCTTCGCCACGGTGTGCGTGAATCCCGTCTGGGTACCGCTTGCGCGGCGGCTCCTGGCCGGTGCGGCGCCGAAGGTCTGCGCGGTCGCCGGATTTCCGCTTGGCGCCAGCACGACCGACGTGAAGCAGTACGAGACGCGGCGGGCGATCTTCGACGGCGCGCACGAAGTGGACATGGTCCTCAACATCGGCGCGCTGAAGTCGGGGGACGTGCGCGCGGCCGGACGCGACATCGAGGGCGTCGCCTCGGCCTGCCGCGAGGCCGGTGTGGTGTGCAAGGTCATCCTCGAGACGGCGCTGCTGACCGACGAGGAGAAGGTCGCGGCCTGCGTTCTGGCGCAGGCGGCCGGCGCGGACTTCGTGAAGACGTCCACGGGCTTCGGTCCAGGTGGTGCGACGGTCGAGGACGTCGCCCTGATGCGGCGCGTCGTCGGCAGCGGCATGGGCATCAAGGCCGCCGGCGGGATCCGCGACTTCGGAACCTTCCAGGCGATGGTCGGCGCCGGGGCCACCCGCATCGGCGCCAGTGCGGGTGTCCGGATTGTCCGCGAGGCGGCAGGACAGCCGATTCCGGGTTCCGGTTCAGCTGGCTACTGATGCAGCGAGCGCCGCAGACAGGCGCGAGCGGGTGGTTCGGGAACAGCGCGGTGGGGAAGTGGAGCGGGCTACGGGAATCGAACCCGTCTGGCTGGCTTGGGAAGCCAGGGCATTACCACTATGCTAAGCCCGCGTCCGATCGCTCCTGAATTATAGCAGCAAGGCCTCGCGCGCCCGTCGAATCCCGCCGCCGGTGTTCGCCTCATGACCGACGGGGACCCTGCGGCGACTCACCCCCGGATGAACGCGAGGACCTCGTCCCGCTTCTGCGCCATCAGTTCCGGCGTCTTCGCTTCCAGATTCAGGCGCAGCAGCGGCTCGGTGTTCGACGGCCGGACGTTGAAGTGCCAGTCGTCGTACTCCACCGAGATGCCGTCCAGGTGCGAGACCTTGCCGTCCGCGAAGGCGCGGGCGAGGCCATCCAGCTTCTCGTGCACGACGTCCATGCTGGCGACCTTCGTGTTGATCTCGCCGGAAATGAAGTACTTCGCCTTGAGCGGCGCGAGCAGCTCGGCGAGCGACTGCCCCTTCACGGACATCAGCTCCAGCAGCATGAGCGCCGGGATGAAGCCGTTGTCCGCGTAGAAATTGTCGCGGAAGTAGTAGTGGCCCGTGACCTCGCCGCCGAACACGCCGTCGTGCTCGCGCATCGTCCGCTTGATGAAGGAGTGTCCGACCCGGTTCATGATCGGCGTGCCGCCCATGCGCAGGACCGTGTCGCGCACGGCGTAGCTCGCGCGCAGGTCGTACACGATCGCAGCGCCGGGGTTCTTGCGCAGAATCGCCTCGGCGAGCAGCGCCGTGATGAAGTCGCCCGGCACGAAATCGCCGGTGCCGTCGATGAAGAAGCAGCGGTCCGCGTCGCCGTCCCAGGCGATGCCGATGTCGGCCTTCTCCTGCACCACGCGCTCGACGATGTGCGCGCGGTTCTCCTCGATGAGCGGGTTCGACTCGTGGTTCGGGAAGGTGCCGTCGACCTCCATGCACATCGGGATCACGCGGGTGGGCAGCTGCTCGAACAGCTTCGGCGCGACGAGCCCGCCCATCCCGTTGCCGGCGTCGAGCACGCACGTGAACGGCTTGATGACGCTCCGGTCGATGAATGAGAAGACGTGCTCGACGTAGGCGGGCAGGATGTCCCTCTGCGTCCGCGTCCCGGGCCGTGCGGCCGGCGGAGGCAGCGTCCCCTGCTGGATCATGTCGCGGATCTCGCCGAGGCCGGCGTCGCCGCTGAGCGGCAGCGCTTCGGCCCGCACCATCTTGATGCCGTTGTACTGCGACGGGTTGTGCGAGGCGGTGATCTGCGCGCCTCCCTCGAGACCGGCGCTCGCGACCGCGTAGTAGAGCATGTCGGTCGCCATCAACCCGTAGTCGACGACGTCGGCGCCCTGTTCGAGCGCGCCCGCGATGAAGGACTCGGCGAGCGCGGGCGATGACAGCCGCATGTCACGGGAGACCGCGATGCGCCGGGCCCCGAGATAGGCGACGAAGCCCCGCCCGATCTGGCGGACGATGCCTTCGTCGATCTCGGAAGGGTAGAGTCCGCGGATGTCGTAGGCCTTGAAGATGTTCGGATTCATCGCCACTGAAGCTCAACAAAAGAGGATGAGGGGCGTGGGCGGCGGTGCGGCGCTCACACCCGGCTGTAATCCGTCAGCGAGGTCTTGTCGCCGAGCACGGCGCCCGGACTCACCACGGCGCCGCGTCCGACGTGCACGTGGCGCCCCGCGATCGCGTCCTGGAGCGACGATTCCTGTCCCAGCCGGCTGTTCGCCCAGACGATGCTGCCGCGAATGCGCGCGTCGGCTTCGACGTGGCAGCCGCGTCCGAGCACGGAGTACGAGCCGACGTGCGCTCCCGCTCGCACCACCGTGCCGTCGTCCAGGAAGGCCGGGCCTTCCACGACGGCGCCGTCTTCGATCCGGACGTCCTCGCCGCGGTGCACGTGGTTCGGACCGCTCGCCGCGAACGGCGGTGCGGCGAACCGCCCGTCCATGATGTCACGGTGCACCTGCGTGTACTTCTCCGGCGTGCCGATGTCGATCCAGTACCCGTCGTGGCGATACGCGACGAACGTCTCGCCGCGTTCGATGAACGACGGAAAGAAGCTGCGTTCGATCGACCACGCGGTGTTGTCCGGGATGCGATCGAACGTCGACGGCTCGAGAATGTAGATGCCCGCGTTGATGTAGTTGGTCGTGATCTCGTCGGCGTTCGGCTTCTCGAGGAACCGCAGGATGTTGTCCTGCGCGTCGGTCTCGACCAGCCCGTAGGCGGTCGGGTTGTCGACGGGCGTCAGGACGATCGTCGCCCGCGCCTGCCGCTCGCGGTGCCGCGCCAGCACGGCGGCCAGATCGACCTGGGTGAGGACGTCGCCGTTGAAGACGATCACCGTGTCGTCGACCCCCTGCGCCGCGAACTTCACCGCCCCGCCGGTTCCCAGCGGCGCCGGCTCGACGACGTACCGGATGCGGATGCCGAGCGTGGAGCCGTCGCCGAAGACGTCCTCGATCCGGCGCGGCTGGTAGTTGAGGCTCAGGATGATCTCGTCGACCTCCGGAATCTGCCGCAGCAGGTCGATCTGGTAGTGGAGGAACGGCCGATTGAAGATCGGAACGATGGGCTTCGGGGTATGAAGCGTCAGCGGACGCAGGCGCGTCCCCTTCCCGCCAGCAAGGAGGATGGCTCTCATCTCAGCCAGCGATCATAGCTCATGGGCCCACGGACCCGGATGGAGAGGCGAGGGCGCGGCCGACCATCGCCGGATGCCACGGGCGCGCGGCGGGGCGGCCCGCGTTACAATCCGCGGTGGTGCTGAACCTCCCCAACACGCTGACGCTGGCGCGGATTTTCCTCGTCCCGCTGCTCGTGGTGGTGCTGCTCACGAAGTTCGAGGGGCAGCTCATCCTCGGCGTGCCGCGATCCGTCGTGGCGGCGGCCATCTTCGGCCTGGCCTCGCTCACCGACTGGCTGGACGGCTACCTCGCGAGGCGCCGCGGGCAGGTCACCGCGCTCGGGCGGATGATGGACCCGCTCGCCGACAAGCTGCTCACGTCGGGCGCGTTCATCTCCCTGGTGCAGCTCGACGTCGCGCCGGCGTGGATGGTCGCTGTCATCATCGGCCGCGAACTCGCCATCACGGGGCTCCGCAGCCTGGCGGCCTCGCGCGGGGTCGCCTTCGGCGCCTCGCGGCTCGGCAAGATCAAGATGGCGTCCCAGGTGACGACGATCCTGCTGCTGATTCTCGGACAGGACGGGCAGCAGCCGTTCCTGCTGCTGGGCCAGATCGGGCTCTGGGTCGTGGTGGGAACCGCGCTGGTCTCGGCGATGGACTACTACTGGCGGTTCCAGCAGACGCCGGCCGCGCCCAACGTCGCGGACTTCGAAGAGGCGCGCCGGGCGCGCCGGACGGGGTAGGGCGGCGATCAGTCAGGCCGGGACGTGGAGGTCCCGGTGCCCTGGCTCGACGCGTTCCCGGCGGTCGCGGCGCCGTCGGTGGCCTGGCCATCCGCGGTCGGCGGCTGCGCGCCCGATTTCTCCAGCGCCGCGCGCAGCTGGGCGACTCGCTCCCGCGAGTCCTTGAGATAGTCGCTCTGCTCGAATTCGGCCAGCAGCTTCTCGTAGAGCGGCAAGGCCTCGGCATCCAGCTTCAGCTTGAGCAGCGCTTCCGCGAGGTGGAAGTACACCGCGTCGCGATATGTGAAGCCGGGGTCGGACTTCAGGATCGAGCGGAACCGGTCGATCGCGCCGGGATTCCAGCCCTGCCGGAAGTAGAAGTAACCGACCTGGTACTCCGACGTGCTGAGGCGATCCCGCGCCTCGCGCAGCTTCGCGGCAACCTCTTCGCGATGCTGGCTGTTCGGATACCGCTCCATGAACGTCTGGAACTCGCGGACGGCGGCGCGCGTCTCGGTCTGATCGCGCTGGGGGCCCCGCATCTGCTGGAAGTGCACCATCCCCAGCTTGTACTGCGCGTAGTCGGCACGCGGGCTGGTCGGATAGAACGTCAGGAACTCGCGGTACTCGTTCGCCGCCAGCAGCAGCGACTCGATCGTGCCTTCGCCGAGGTACGAGTCCGCGACGCCGAGCTTCGCCTCGTCGCGATACTGGCTCTGCGGATAGCCGTCGAGGATGCGGCGATAGTACTCGCGTGCCGTGAACCAGCGCTTCTCCGTGAGCGACTCGGACCCGCGCTCGAACAGGAACCGGTCGGGCTCGGCGATGCCGGTGGGCACGCTGTTGTCCCGGCCGGCGCAGGCGGTGACCAGCGACAGGGCCGCGAACGCGAGGAGCAGCGTGACGGAGCGGGAACTCGAACGTGTGCTCATGCAGGAACCGAACTCTCTACCAGCCAGCGGTACTCGGCCTCGAGACCGTCCGCGAGCGTCACCGCCGGCTCGAACCCCAGGTCCGCCTTCGCCAGCGCGGTATCCGCGTACGTGTCGCGCATGTCCCCCTTCTGGGCGGGCTCGCGACGCAGGTTCAGCGGCCGGCCCGCCAGGCGCTCGACGATCGCCAGCACGTCGTTGACCGACACGCGCGATCCGCCGCCGATGTTGTAGGCGCGCCCCGGCACGCCGCGCTCGGCCGCCGCGACCGTTGCGGCCACCGCATCGGCGACGAACGTGAAGTCGCGGGTCTGCGTGCCGTCGCCGTACACCGTCAGCGGCTCGCCGGCGATGGCGGCCGTGAGAAAGCGCCGGAACGCCATGTCGGGGCGCTGTCGCGGCCCGTAGACCGTGAAGTAGCGCAGCGAAGTCGCCTGCACGCCGTGGTTCACCGCGTAGAGATGACAGAGCTGCTCGGCGGCGAGCTTCGTCACGCCGTAGGGCGAGACCGGACGCGGCAGCTGATCCTCCCGCATCGGGATGGGCACCTCGTCGCCGTACACCGAGGAACTGGACGCGTAGACCAGCTTCCGGATCGGACGCCCGACGCAGGCTTCGAGCAGCCGTTGCGTCGCGTCGATGTTGTGCGCCGTGTAGATCGCGAACTCCCGGCCCCAGCTCCGGCGGACCCCGGCCTGCGCCGCCAGGTGGAACACGTGCGTGACGCCATCGAGCAGCGCCGGGAGATCGGCGTCCTGCAGGCGCGCCTCGACGAACCGCAAGCCCGGATGGCCCCGGTTCACCCCCAGGTTCGCCTCCTTCATCGGACGGGGGTAGTAGTCCGTGAAGCAGTCGATCCCCGTGACCTCGGCGCCGGCGCCCAGCAGCCTGGCCGTCAGATGTGAACCGATGAACCCCGCCGCGCCGGTGACAAGTGCCTTCATGCGAACAGCTCGCGAATCCGCGCCGGCAGCCGGCACGGACGTCCCGCAGGCGTCACGGCCGCGTGCATGGTCCGTCCCCGCGCGGTGAGACAGCCATCCGACCGCCGGACGGCCTCGTAGTCGAACTCCAGCCGGACCGGGGACACCAGCCGCCCCGTCGTCCGGATCTCGATCTCGTCATCGTAACGTGCCGGACGCTCGTACGAACAGTGGGCCTCGATGACGGGCAGCTGGACCCCCTCGGCTTCCATCTCCCGGTACGTCCAGCCGAGCTGCCGCAGCAGATCCGTGCGTCCGATCTCGAACCACACCAGGTAGTTGGAGTGATAAACGACGCCCATCTGGTCCGTTTCCGCGTACCGGACGCGGATCAGGCTGCATCCGGCCGGCATCAGGAACGGTGCGGTGTGGGCAGCGCGTCGGCGGCCAGGGTCTTGAGCGCCCGGGTGGCTGCTTCCGCATCCGGCGTCCCGAACACGGCGTTCCCCGCGACCAGGATAGTGGCCCCGGCGCTGACGGCCAGCCGGACGGTGTGCGGCGCGATGCCCCCGTCGACCTCGATGTCGGCGCGGCTCCCGGCCCGCGCGAGCAGGTCGCGCGCCCTCGCGATCTTAGACTCGACACCGGGAATAAAGGCCTGTCCGCCGAACCCGGGATCGACGGACATGACCAGCAGCTGGTCGAGACTGCCGACGATTTCTTCGATGGCCGACAGCGGGGTGGCGGGATTGATCGCGACGCCGGCCCGGCATCCGAGCTCGCGGATGCGCGTCAGCGTCCGGTGCAGATGGGGCAGGACCTCCGCATGGACCGAGATCGTCGTCGCCCCTGCCTCCGCGAACGCGTCGAGATACCGATCCGGCTCGGCAATCATCAGGTGCACGTCGAGGGGCAGACGCGTGACGCGGCGCACGGCCGCGACGAGGGGCGGCCCGAACGTGATGTTCGGGACGAAGTGGCCGTCCATGACGTCCAGATGGATCTGATCGGCCCCTCCACGTTCGGTGGCGGCGATCGCTTCGCCGAGGCGCGTGAAGTCGGCGGAGAGAATCGAGGCGGACAGCTGGACGCTCACCGGCTCACCTCGAGCGCAATCGCTTCGCCGGGCGCAATCTGGAAGCCGCCCTGCGGCGTCTGGCGCAGCACGACGCCGGCCGGCACGCCCGGATACGGCTGGGTGCCGGTCACCGCGACGCGGAAGCCGCGGCGCCGGAGGAACTCGGCGGCGCGGTCGCCGTCGGCGCCGATGAGGTCCGGCATCACGTAGGTGGCCGCGCGCTCGCCGCGGTTCACCAGCAGCGCCACGCGATCCCCCCGGGTGTTCGGCGCCGGATCCTGCGCCACCACCGCTTCGGTCGCATAGTCGTGCGACCGGATCTCCGCCACGGCGGCCACGGCGAGTCCTTCCTGCTGCAGCTGCATCTGCGCGGTCCGCTCCGTCTGGCCCACGAGCGAGGGCACGACAATCGTCGGCTCCCCGCGGCTGACCCACACGCGCACCGAGCGCGCCCGGCGGACGCGCGCGCCCGGCTGCGGATCCTGCTGGAGAATGCGCCCGGCCGGGACGGCGGGATCGATCCGGCGGTTCTCGTCCACGCGCAGCGTCAGTCCCAGCTCCTCGAGCCGGACGGACGCCTGGTTCACCGTGCTCTTCGTCAGGTCGGGAACCGTCACCTCGCGCGCCCGGACCGCCAGCCGCACCGCAATGAACGCCGACAGCACGAACGTCGCGCCGAGGGCGACGACGAGGGCGAGCACCTTGCCTGCGCTCCAGACGCGCGAGCGAAGCACCATGAGGCTCGAAGTGTACTACACAGGGGACGCCGGCCGCCGCGGACCGGTCCGCTCGAGCGCGGCGGCGAAGAACGGCTCGAGACCATGCCGATCCGGGCGCGTGCGCAGGATGCCGTGCTCGTCCAGCAGCGCCTCGGGCACGCCGTCCTCCACGAGACGCGCGCGCGGGACCCGGACGAAGGCCGGCCGGGATTCCAGGAACCCGTCGACGATCGCGTCGTTCTCGTCCGGCTCGCTCGAACAGGTGGCGTAGACGAGTCGCCCTCCGGGCGCGACCGCCTGCGCGGCCTCCGCGATCATCGCGCGCTGCCGCACCGCGGCCCGGTGGACGTCCTCCTCGCGGCGCTTCCATCGGATGTCGACGTCCCGCCGCAGCGTACCGAGCCCGGTGCAGGGTGCGTCCACGAGCACGCGATCGAAGACGTCGCCGAACGGCACACCGCGGGCGAGGTCGTGCTGGACGAGCCGTGCGTCCGATCCATGCCGCGCCAGCAGGCTCCGCAGCACACGCAGCCGTCGCTCCCGGAAATCGGCGGCGACCAGCAGCCCCTGCGCCCGGCCGCCATTCGCCCCGGCCCGCAGCGCGTCGTCCAGGACGAGCGTCTTTCCGCCCGGCGCCGCGCACGCGTCCAGGACGCGCATGCCGGGGCGCACGCCGGCAGCCAGCGGCACGATCTGCGAGGCCTCGTCCTGCACGAGGAAGAGACCCGAGTCGGCCAGCGGCGTCCGCAGCGGGTTGCCGGCGTGCACGATGAGGCCGTCGGGCGCCCACGTCGCGGGCTCCGTTTCCACGCCGGCCTCGTGCAGCCGCGCCGCCAGTTCCTCGCGCGTCGTCTGCGACCGGTTGACGCGCAGGGTCATCGGCGGCTCGGTGTTGTTGAAGGCGACCCATGCGCGGGTGGCCTCCAGCCCGAGCCGATCGATCCATCGCTCGATCAGCCACCGCGGGTGGGATCCGCTCAGACTCAGCGCGTCGATTGCCGCACGCCGATCCTCCTCGCCGGCGATGCGCGCCGGCGGTTCCGGCCACGCGATCCGGTGACGGTTCCGGGAGACCGCGCGGAGCACCGCGTTGACGAACCCGGCGGCGCTCCGTTTCCGCTGCGCGCGCGTCAGGCTCACCGCATCGTCGACGACAGCGGAGGCGGGGACGCGATCGAGGAAGAGCAGCTGGAAGATGCTGAGCCGGAGGATCTGCAGGACCTCGGGGTCGAGCGTGTCGGGAGGGCGCGACGCGTGCTGCAGGACGAGCGCGTCGAGCCTGGCGCGCCAGCGCAGCGTCCCGGTGACGATCGTGGCGGCCAGCGCGCGATCGCGCTCGTCGGTCAGGTCTTCACGCGTGCGCGCCAGGGCTGCCGGCAGATCGGCGCCCCGCTCGATTGCCGCCAGGGCGGCCAGCGCGACCCGCCGCGCCGGCGCGATCATCCCAGCCGCGCGCCGGGCTCGATGCGGTGGCCCGCAAGGAAGTCGCGGACGGGCATCGCGCGGCGGCCTTCCGGTTTGACGTCGACCAGCCGGATCGTGCCATGCCCGGCCGCGATGACGAGCTGGTCGCCTGACGCTTCGAGCACGGTTCCGGGTACCGCTCCCGGCGGCGCCGCCTCGGTGCCCTGCTCGGCCCGGACGACGAGCAGCCGCTCGCCGTCGAGCGATGTCGAGGCGAGCGGCCACGGGTTCAGCGCGCGCACCTGGTTGTAGAGCTCGCTGGCCGGGCGCCACCAGAAGATGGGGGAGTCGTCCTTGGTGATCCGGTCGGCGTACGTGATGCCGCCCGGCGGCTGCGGCTCCTCGTGGATCGGCCCTTCCGCCAGCCGGTCGACGACCCGCACGAGCAGCTCGGCGCCCAGTCGCGCGAGCACCGCCTCGAGCTCGCCGGTGGTCGCGTCCGGCGCAATCGGTGTCTTCGCCTGCGCGAGCATCGGCCCGGCATCCAGCTCGCGAACGACCCGCATGATCGTCACGCCGGTTTCCGTGTCCCCGGCGAGCAGGGCGCGATGGATGGGCGCCGCGCCGCGCCACCGGGGAAGCAGCGAGGCGTGCACGTTGACCATCCCGAGACGGGGCGTGGCCAGCACGGCCTCCGGGAGAATCCGGCCATACGCCGCGACGACGCCGAGGTCGGCGTCGAAGGCGCGCAGCGCGCCGAGGAACGCTTCGTCGCGGAGGCGCTCCGGCTGCAGGACCGGAATCGCGTGCGAGAGCGCGAGCGTCTTCACCGGGCCGAAGGTGACGCGCTGCCCGCGGCCGCGCGGCCGGTCCGGCTGCGTGACGACGCCGACCACCGGATGGCGGGACTCGATGAGGGCCTCGAGCGTCGGCACCGCGAAGGCCGGCGTGCCGAAGAACACGATGCGCAGCGGAGCGTGTCTCGCCATCAGGCCGTCGGCCCCTGCGCGGCGAGGCGCCGGAGGATGTCGCGCCGGAGCAGCGGCCGGATCCGGTCGACGAACAGCAGTCCTTCGAGGTGATCCATCTCGTGCTGCAGCGCGCGTGCGAGCAGGCCGCGTCCTTCGATCACGCGCGCGCGTCCATGTCGATCGAGCGCTTCCACGGCCGCGCGCGCCGGCCGGACGACCGCGGCGGTGAACCCCGGAAGGCTGAGGCAGCCCTCCTCCTCGAACTGGATGCCCTCGCGCGCGACGAACGACGGATTGATGCACACGTGCACGGCCTCCGGATCCTGCCCCACACTCAGGTCGACGACGAACAGGCGGAGCGGGATGCCGACCTGCGGGGCGGCCAGCCCCACGCCCGGCGCCGCGTGCATCGTCTCGATCATCGCGTCGATGAGCGCCTGAATCTCGGGAGTGATCGCGTCGATTGGCGACGCGGGGCGGCGAAGGACGGCATGGCCGTACGGAATGAGCGGCCGGGTCATGCGGTCGGGCGGCGCCGCACGGCTCAGGCGCGGGTCGTCGTGCCGCGGACGGCGTCGAAGCGCGCACGCACGGCGGCGTCCGCGCCGTCCACCGCCCGCGCGATCTCGTCAGTCGAGTCGCCGCCGAACTTCTCGACGAGCGCGTTTGCCAGGACGAGGGCAGCCATCGCCTCGCCGACCACGGCCGCGGCCGTCACGGCGCAGACGTCGCTGCGTTCGATGGCCGCGGGGGACGGCTCCAGCGTGGTGAGGTCGACGGAGCGCAGCGGCCTCATGAGCGTCGCGATCGGCTTCATGTAGCCGGTGACGCGGATCTGCTCGCCGTTGGTGACCCCGCCTTCGAGACCGCCGGCATTGTTGGTCAGGCGATCGACGGCGACCGCCGGATGGCCGGTACCGCTTCCGGTCCGCGGGACGATCTCGTCGTGAATCCGCGAGCCGGGCAGCCGCGCGACGTCGGGCCCGCGTCCGATGCCCACCGCCTTGATCGCGGGAATCGACATCAGCGCCTGCGCCAGACGGCCGTCGAGCTTGCGATCCCATTGCACGTAGCTGCCCAGGCCGACCGGCACACCGCAGACGATGACCTCGAAGGCGCCGCCGAGCGTGTCGCCAGCCTCGCGCGCCTGATCGATCGCGGCCACCATCTGACGCTCGATCTCCGGGTCCGCGCAGTGCAGTGGCGAGTCGTCCGGGATCGCCCGCACCTGCTCGACGCCGATCGCGAGCGGATCGTCGACCGAGACGCCGCCGATCGTGGTCACGTGGCTGAGAATCTCGATGCCGAACCGCGCCAGCAGCTGCCGCGCAAGCGCGCCGAGCGCGACGCGCGCGGCCGTCTCGCGCGCGCTGGCACGCTCGAGGACGTCGCGGATGTCGTCGTGGCCGTACTTGATCGCGCCGGCGAGATCGGCATGACCGGGGCGGGGCCGCGTGACCGGCGCTCGGTTGGCGCCCGTCGCGTCCGCCGGCATCTCCGGCTCGACGTGCATCGTCTTCTGCCAGTTCTGCCAGTCCTTGTTCGGGATGAGCAGCGCGATGGGTGCGCCGGTCGTCACGCCGCGGCGCACGCCGGAGAGAATCTGCGCGCGGTCCGACTCGATGGCCATCCGTCGTCCGCGGCCGTAGCCGCCCTGGCGGCGCCGCAGCTGGGTGGTGATGGCGTCGACATCGACGCGCAGTCCCGCCGGCATGCCCTCGAGCAGCGCGACGAGGCCCTGCCCGTGCGACTCGCCGGCAGTGAGAAAGCGCAGCATATCAGCCGCATTCTATAACGAACTTTCTGCGACGGCCGGGGCGTGCGGCCGGGTGCGCACCGCATGGTCGCGTTCGCGTCGACGCGGCCGCTGCCGCCGCAAGTCCCGCACGTCCGGCCGCTTGCGTTCACGCCCTGCGGCGCGCGCGCGCCGGCCGCGCGTGCTGTCCCGCTTCTTGCACGACCGCGCGGCATGGCTCCGCCGGTCCCGCTGCTCGCCCTGCGCTTCGCGCCGCGCGCCGACGGCACATGGCAGGATCTCGCAACCGGCGCCACGGCACTGCTGATTCGCCGCGCCGCGACAGAGGTCGCGGCTGCCGCGTGGCCCGAGCAGGCCGCCAGACTCTGGCACCTCTGGCATCCGCATCTCGCGTCGGCCCTCGACTTCGGTTGGGTCACAGACGACGAGTGGTTCGATGCGTACGCGATCGTGCCGGTGAGGAGCGGCAGCGGAGGGGCGCTCGACGTCCGGGCAGTGGTTGACGCGTTGCTCGCGAGCGAGCGCATCACCTGCGGGATCGAGCTCCACCCGGCGCTCGGCGGCGCCGCGATGCCGGTGCCGGATGCCAGCCGTGCGGGAAACCCGGGCGCCAGGACGCAGACGCTGTCGCCTGCACGCGTGGCCGCGTTCGGCATGCAGCTCGTGACGCGCGCGATCGAAGGCCGGCTGCTGGCGTGTCTCGACGAGCCGCTCGGTGTCGGGCCGCGCGTCTGGCGGGTGGACGCGCCCCCCGGGTGCGGATGGCGCACGTCGTGGCGACGGCTCGCGCGCGAGGCACGCCTTCGCGGGTTCGCGCCGGTGTCCGCGCCGATGCTCGATGCGTGCGGCGTGGATCGGCAGGGACGTCCGGCCTCGTGGCTGTCGCTGCTCGGCGGACACCGGCTGCTGGTACTCCGCGAGACGCCGGCGTGGGTCGTGAGCGAGCGGCAGGCGCTCGCGCGCCTCCTCGTGCGGCTGGGCGGCGCGGACAGCCCCGCGATCGTGCTGCTGGATGTCGTCCGCGACCGGCGCCCCGCGCAAGGGGAGTTCGCCGTCGATCCGATCGAGCCGGACGCGCTGGCCGACGCCGTGAGGCTGCCGCAGGGGCGGGAACTCGAGTGGGTGCCGGCCGCGGCGGCGCGTGCCGGGCACGGCGGCGCGCCGGGCGCGTTCGTCAGCGAGGTCGCGCGGCTCGCGGCAATGCCTCGCCGCCCGCCGATGGTGCACGAACGGCATCCCTCCTTTGCAACCTCGGCCGGCGGGAGCGTCCGGCTCCCGGGGAGGGGACTGGACGCGGGGCCGGAGCAGGCAGTCGTGCGGGCGCAGGCATTGGTCGCACGGGGCCGCACGGCCGCCGCCATGCGCGTGGTCCGGCGCGCGGCCGGTACAGCCGGACGCCGGGGCCGTGACGGCGAGCAGGCTCGCCTGCTCGTCGAAGCGGCCCGGCTCGCGGCACGGCGCGGTGATCTGCCGCACTCGGCGCGGTGCTGGGACGCCGCGCTGAGGGCCGCGCCCGGACCATCGCTCCCGCTGCTCGTCGAGCCGGGGCGTCTGCTGGCGGCCGAGTGGATGCGCCAGGCGGCGCTGCGCGAGGCCGAGCGGCTGCTGCGCGCGCTTCGGGCCTCGATTGCGGCCATGGGATCGCCGGGCAGACCCGCGATCGACGACGGGTTGCTGCACGACCTCGTCGCGTGTCTGTGCTGGCAGGAGCGGCCGGTCGACGCGCTGGGCGAGAGCGACGCGTCCGCGGACGCGCCGGTGATTCGCGTTGCCCGCGTGTGGGCCCGCCTCGCCGTGCACGACCTCGACGGCGCGGCCCGCGATCTGGCGGCGGCCGAGCGCTCGGCGGCCGGCGATGCGGCGCTCGCCATCCGGTTGTGCGCCGCGCGTCTGCGCCTGGACGTCGCGACGGGCCGTCTCGATCGGCTGCACGCCGCCCTGCACGGCATCGGGCCGGACGATGTGGATGCGGAACCGGCCGTCGCGGACGACCTGCGGCTGCTGCCGATGGAGGGGCTCGTCCGGCACGGCGCGCCGCTGCCCGGCGTGGCACGGGATCGCGCCCGCACCCTGGGGCGGCGCGGGCAGCCGGGCCTCGTCAGGGCCCGCGCGCGCCTCGTGCTCGCGCTCGACGCCGCGCGCGGCGCCGATCCGGCCGCGCTCCCCACCGAACTCGCGCGCGTCGTCTCGGTGACGGGCGCGCAGGCGCTCGGCCCCGGCGCCGCGCTGTCGCCCTGGCCGCCACCTCGCAAGGAGACCGCCATCATGCTCGACGAGATCGTCGCGCTCCTGCGGATCTGCCAGGAGTGCGAGGCGCCGCGGGACGCGCTGGAGAAGGCGGCCATCCGCCTGCGCGATCACTTCGGGGCCTCCGCGGTCCTGGTGGCCGGCCCCGGCGCGGACACGCCGGCGCTGGCCGGAGCGGGGCAGGGGGACCTGCGCGCGATCGCGCGCCGCGCGATGGAGCTGCGCCAGAGCGTGCGCCCGTCGCCTGCCGAACCGGCCTGCGCCGTGCCGGTGATCATGGCGGACGAGGTGATCGGCGCGCTGGCGATCGGCTGGCGCCTGCCGGATGCCCGGCCGCCCTCGCCGCTCGTCGGCTGGATGGAGGCGGCCGCGACCGCGCTGGCGCCGCACGTGCGGCTGGCCATCGAGCTGCGGGAGCCGGCGGTACCGCCAGGCCTGGAGTCGGCGCTGCTGGGCATCAGCCCGGCCATCGAGGCGCTGCGCCGCGCCGTCGCCGCGGCGGCGCGCGTGCCGTTCACCGTGCTCGTCGAAGGGGAGAGCGGCAGCGGCAAGGAGCTCGTGGCCCGGGAGGTGCACCGGCTCGGGCCGCGACGAGGGCGTGCGTTCTGCGCCATCAACTGCGCGGCGCTGACCGATGAGCTGTGCGAGGCGGAGCTGTTCGGCCACGCGCGCGGCGCGTTCACGGGGGCCGTCGGCGAGCGCGCGGGGCTGTTCGAGGAGGCCGACGGCGGCACGCTGTTCCTGGACGAAGTGAGTGAACTGAGCCCGCGAGCCCAGGCCAAGCTGCTGCGCGCGATTCAGGAAGGCGAGGTCCGGCGGCTGGGCGAGACGCGCCCGCGGCGCGTGGAGGTCCGGATCGTCGCGGCGACGAACCGCCCGCTCGCCGACGCGGCCGCCGCCGGCGTCTTCCGCACCGACCTCCGCTACCGCCTCGACGTCGTCCACATCGACGTGCCGCCGCTGCGCGACCGCCCGGACGACATTCCGCTCCTGGCGCGCCACTTCTGGTTGCGCGCGCTGGAGCGCGTCGACAGCCGGGCAACGCTGTCCCGCCCGCTGGTCGAGTGCCTCGCGCGATACCGCTGGCCGGGCAACGTCCGCGAGCTGCAGAACGTGCTCGCGGCGCTGGCGGTGCACGCGCCGCGGCGTGGCGTGGTCGGTCCGGCGGCGTTGCCGCCCGGTGTACGGGCGCCGAACGCGGTGGGCGGGGAGACGCTGGAAGAAGCGCGGCGGCGCGCCGACGCGCAGGCGATCCGCGCCGCGCTGGCGCGGGCCGGCGGCCATCGGGGCCGCGCCGCCGAGGCACTCGGCCTCTCGCGCCAGGGACTCGCGAAGCTGGTCGGGCGGCTGCAGATCGACGTGACCGACCCGCGCGCGGTGCCACGCCGCTGATCGCGGGTCGAGCGCGCGATCAGCGGGCGCGCGCTTCGAGGCGGGCGATGCGTGCCGCGAGCGCGGCGTTGTCCGGCGCGGCGGCCGCGGCGTCGCGGAACCATCGCAGCGCGGCCGGGCGGTCGCCGATGCGCTCGGACAGATCGCCCAGGCGGCGCAGCACGGCCACGGGCGGACGCTCGCCGCCGAGCAGCGCGACGTGCTGCTGCAGCGCATCGCGCGCCTCGCGCCGCCGGCCCGTGGCGTCGAGCGCCTGCGAGAGCCAGAGCAGCGTGTCGGGGTCGACCGGCAGGGTGCCGGCGGCATCCCGCAGCGGAGGCACCGCCGCCGCCGGGTCGCCGGCGAGCAGCAGGGCCCGGCCGTAGAGTCCGAGCGCCGGCGCGCTCGTGCCGCGCAGCGCCGCGGGGCGCAGCGCTTCGAGCGCCTTGCCGAGCGCAATCCGATCGCCGGACGCGGCAGCCGCGTCGAGCCAGACGCGGCCGAGGGCGGTATAGACCTCGACGTTGTCGGGGAACCGCTCGGCCGCGCGGCCGAGTGCCATGACCGCGAGATCCGTACGGTGTACCGACGCGTAGGCGAGCCCGAGCGCGACCAGCCGTTCGGGACGATCGGGTTCGAGCGCGGCCAGCGCCTCGAGCTGCTCGGTGGCGGGTTGCGATCGTCCGGCGCCGAGGAGCACGGCCGCCAGCGCCTCGCGCGCCGGCGCCGTGCCCGGCGCGAGCGCGACGGCCCGCTGCAGCGCCTCTCGCGCGCCGGTCGCGTCGCCGAGCGAGTCGAGACAGAGGCCCCGCAGATAGAACGCCTCGCTCATCGCGGGGGAGAGGGTGACCGCGCGCTCGAGCGGCTCCAGCGCGCGGCGCGGTTCGCCCGACCGGTAGAGCGCCGCCGCCTGCTTGTAGAGCACGCGCGCCGAACGGTCGTCGAGCTCGAGATACGCAGCGTACTGTTCGGCCGCCCGATCGTGGCGATCCAGCGCGGTCAGCACGTCTCCCAGCTGTTCCAGCGGATGCGTCGCCGCCGGGTCGAGGCTGGCCGCCTCCCGCAGGTCGCGCAGCGCGGCGCGCAGGTCGCCGCTCCGCCGGTAGGTCTCGCCGCGGCGCAGATGGGCGAGCATCGAGTCGGGCTTCAGCGCGATCGCACCGCTGAACGCCTCGATGGCCATGCCGAGGTCGTCGCGGGCGATGGCGTCCTCGCCCGCCGCGACCAGCTGCTGGAACGCGCGCTCACGTGCGGCGTTCAGCCAGGCGGTGGCTCCCGTGGCCCCCAGCCCCAGCACGATCAGCATCGCCAGCCCCCAGCGCTTCACGCGGTAAATCGTAGCGCAGCGGCCGGGCCGTTCGTCCAACGTCCCGCACCGTCAGCAGATTCGGCCGACTGTCCGCCTGCCACGCTGACGGCAGGGCCTCTCCAGCCCGGATGAGCCGGTTTCCGGCGAACCGGTGTCTAAGAGAGGAAAAGGGCGCCCCTTCGCCCGGAAAGGGCTGGTATAGTCGACATGGGAGCCTTGGCAGACGATCTCCTCGTCAAACCGGCCGTCTCGCAGACGTGGGACGATCTCGGCAGCCGAGAGGCTGATCTGATCCGCCGGTGTGCGGCCGGCGATGAGGAGGCGAGTGCGGAGCTCGTCGCGGAGCACCAGCGGATGGTGTTCCAGCTCGCCTGCAACCTGCTCGGCGACCGTGACGAGGCGCTCGACCTGTCGCAGGAGGTCTTCCTGCGCGTCTTCCGCACCCTCCACCAGTTCCGCGGGCAGTCCCAGCTCCGCACCTGGATCTACCGCATCGTCGTCAATCAGGCCCGGAACCGGCAGCGTTGGTGGAGGCGGCGGCATCGCAGCCACCAGGTGTCGCTCGATCAGCATCTCGAGACGCACGGCGACGAGCTGGTGGGACGCGATGGGGCGACGCCCGATCGGATTTTCGCCCGCAAGGAGGCGGCCGACCGGCTGGCCCGGGCGCTCGACCGGCTGCCCTTCGACCAGCGGACCGCGATCGTCCTGCGGGAGATCGACGGCCTGAGCTACGACGAAATCGCGTACTCGCTGGGCGTGACACTCGGCACGGTCAAGTCGCGGCTGACCCGCGCACGGCAGGCGTTGCGCGAGGCGCTGCTGCAGGAGGTGCCGGCATGAGCGCCCTGACCTGCCGCCAGGCGCGCCGGCTGCTGGCGCCCTATCACGACGGCGAGCTGCCGCTGGACCAGCAGGCCGCGGTCCAGTCGCATCTGCGCGCGTGCGCGTCCTGCCGTGAGGAGCGGCGGCGCCTGCGCGAGATCGGCGCCTTGCTGCGGACCGTGGGATCGCAGGCGCCCGAGGAACCGGGCCGGCTCGAGGGACACGTGCTGGCGCGGCTCCAGGCGGAGCGGCAGGTGTCCTGGCACGGGCGGCTCAACCGCCTGTTCGAGGACATGCATCTGGTGTGGGCCGCAGCCGGCGCGACGGTGGCGACCATCGCCGTCGTGTTCGCGGTCGTCGGGCTGATGCGGCTCACGCTGCAGCAGCAGCCGGCGTCGATGTCGGCGCTCATCGCGACGCTGTCGTCACCCACCGGATCCGACCTGAATCCGATGCGCGTCAGCGATCAGCGGCTGCTCCCGCGTTTCGATCCCGACACGATTGTCGGTGCGCTGCTCGACAGCGAGGAAGGCGTCTTCGCACTCGCCGCGGTCGTCTCGCGCGACGGCACCGTGCAGAGCGTCCAGCTGCTGACGTACGGCGGGCAGGCCATCGAGCTCGATCGGACCGAGGTGCTGCAGCTGCTCGATGCGGCGTCGCAGGCGCGGTTCCGGCCCGCGCGGTCGTCGGGCGGCTCGCCCGTGGCGGTGAGCATGATCTGGCTCGTCGCCCACACGACCGTGCGCGGCAAGCTCGCCGACACGCTGCCGGCGATGCAGACGCCGCACGCGCCCGTGCGGCAGCCGCTGATGCCGGAGCGGGAGCTCCCGATCAGCGAGCTCCCCGCCAATCCGGCTACCGCGACAGCCTGACGTTCAGGCCCGCCCAAGCCCGCGTGGATCTGCACGCGGGCACAGGCGGGTCGACCCTCCGTCGCCCTTCGGGCTACGGAGGGCAAGCTCGACCCGCCCGTACTGACAACGCGTGATCTAGTTCTGCGGTTCCAGCGGCTCGGCCCGTCCGGTGGCGACGTTGTTCATGGCGTCGACCGCACGGAGGATGATGGCCTTGTCGACCGTGTCGACCTCGAGCGAGAGCTCGAACTCCTCCACGCGCGTGTCCGCGATGCCGTCTTTCGGGTAGATCGGGCGCCAGCGGTCGGCGTCGATGGCGTACTCCACCCGCTGGATGGTCGAGTCGAAGTCGCGCACCACGAACCGGACGGACGTGCGGTTGTTCGAGCGGACGGCGGAGAGCACCGTGATCGTCGGTGGCGTGTTGTCGATGTCGAAGAGCCCGCTCTCGCGCTCGGCGATCAGCGCCGAGCCCGGCGGGTTCGCCAGCGCGTCGTTCGCGACGATCTTCACGACGTAGGTGCCGTTCGGCACCGAGGTCGTGTCCCACACGAAGATCGGATCGAGCAGGTTCTCCTTCAGGATCTTCCAGCTCGTCTCCCCCTCACGGCGGTAGAGCACGTCGAAGGTGAGGTCGTCCTCGTTCTCGTCCTGGGCCTTCCAGATGATCGTCTGGAGCCCCTTCTGGTACCCGCGCCGGCCGAGCGTCGGCGTGCCGCCCTGCTGATTGCTGGCTCCGGGGCGGCGGTCGAACGGCCCCGCGTCGAAGCCGGCAATCTCGGTCTCGCCGCTCGAGTAGGGCTTCTGGAAGACGACCCCCGGGGGATGGATCGTGATGCTCGTGATCTCGGGGCGCACGTTGCGCTGCAGGTACGCCGCCGTGACGGACGTGACGACCGGCGTGCGTCCCTCCGTGCCGACGAGCTCGAGCTTCCACTGGAGATACCGCGCGCGCGGGCTCGTGATCTGCTCGCCGTCCGGATTGCGGTAGGCCTCCGACCAGGGGCTCCAGGTCTCGTCGGTCGCGGGCGTGTTGCCCGCGCGCGTGTAGAGCCGCACGTCGGTGCCGGCCGGCGCCAGTCCGCGCCAGCTGATCGCGCCCCATGTCGCGATCGACTGCGCATCGCGCACGGTGGACTCGTAGGTCCCCATATCCGCGGGCCGCGCCGAGAGCCGGAACACCTTGGCCGGGTTCGCGGTCGCGACCACGAGGCCGCGGGGACCATCCGCCACGAGCGTCATCACCTGCTGCGCGGGCGCGCGCGCCAGCAGCATCGTCCGTGCGGGGTCGCCGAAGACGCGGTAGATCTTGCCCTGACCGCCGGTCGCGACGAGCACTGCGCCGTCGTTGTCGAGCGCGACGTCGTACGGCGTGTCCTCGGCGGAGGACCAGATCGGATCCCAGTCGCCATCCGGCTGGATCCGGTACACCGCGCCACGCCCGGACGAGCGTCCCGCCTCGCGCGCGGGACGTGTCGGCTCCGGCGCCGGCGGAGGCTGCTCGACCACCGCCATCGAGGTGATCTCGGCCGACACGGTGGGGACGGGCGCGCGCTGCTCCTGCTGCTCGGGTGCCGGCGTCGGACGCGAGGGCTCGGGCGTCCGCGAGGCCGTGAGCGCCGCGGCGTACACGACCCCGTTGCGGCCGGGCCGAATCGCGCTGATCTCCTGCAGCCCGGAATCGAGCAGCAGGAATCCCTGACCATCCGGTGTCACGCGGAAGACGCGCCCCGGCGACTCCGTGCCGACGAGCAGCGCGCCGTCGCGCGCCACGTGCAGGGCGCGGACGTGGGTCGCGCGGGTGCTGTAGAACACCTCGCCCTGCCCGTCCGGCGTGATCCGGTAGACGAGCCCCTTGTCCCCGGTGGCGGCGTAGACGGTGCCGTCCGGCGCGACCGCGAGGGCCCAGATGTACTTGTCGTCGGGATCGAAGAACGGCGTGGCCTGTCCCTCGCCCGTCAGCCGGTAGATGCGGCCGTCCGGGGACGTTCCCGCGTAGATCGTGCCGTTGGGCGCCACGGCGACCGCGTGCACTTCGAGCTCCGCGGAGTCGAAGTACACCGACAGCTGCCCGTCCGCCCCGATGCGGAGCACCTGGCCGTCGTTGCCGGTGCCCATGTACAGCGCACCGTCCCGGCCTTCCACCGCGTTCCAGAGCACCGGCGCCGTCGGCGCCGCCAGTTCGGTGAGCTCCGGTCCGAGCACCAGCCGGCCGTGCAGATCGATCGAGAGGTTCGTGACCTCTCCGTCGAGGAAGTCGGCCAGCGTGGCCACCTCCCAGAACCGCGCGCCCGCCCCGAGCAGGGTCGACGAGAACACGCACACCACGAGCAGGCTCGTCGCGAGCCCGGCGATTCTCCGAGTCATGGCAACTTCTGTGTCGTTACAAACGGACCAGCGGCCGCCGGCTCATCGGAGCGGCAGCGAGAGGAAACGCGCGCCCGAGACCGCGTAGTCGGTGGGGATGGCCCACTCGCCCAGGGTCGCACTGCGCAGACTGCCGATCGAGCCGCCGTGGCGGTCGCCGTCGAGCACCGCCAGCACGGAGGGGGGCAGCGCCGACAGCGCCTCGCCGCTGACGACCGCGCCGGGTTCGGAGCTGACCAGCCGCACGTAGAGGTGGTTGTTCTTCCGCGCCTTGTTGAAGGCCTTGACGATCTGCGCGGCGTCCTGCGCCTGCTGCGTCTGGCGCGTCTCGCGCTGCTCGATCTGCGCCAGCCGCGCGCCGTCGGCGACGATGAGCGTCAGCGTGCCGCTGGCGTTGACGGGGATGTCGACCGGTACCGTGTGCAGGACGTCCTCACCGCGCGACGTCCGCATCAGGAGCTTCACGGGCACGCTGCGCCCGGGCCGCACTCTGGGCGCGTCCAGCCACACGCGCTCGAGGACCGCCGTGCGGGGCTCCTCCGAGGAGACGATCGTCAGATCGAGCTCGTTGATCTCGACCGACTCGAACTCGTTCTTGAGCAGGAACGTGATCGGCCCGGCAATGTAGCTGGCGGCTCCGACCGACGGAGACTCACCCGTGAAGATGTCCTCGAACGCGATCTCGCCGTGCTTGGCGACGAGCGCGCGGCCGGTCACGACGAAGCTGGCCGTTCCGAACTCACGCTCGTACGACTTCAGCGTGTTCACGACGGTCAGGTACGTCAGCAGCGGCGTGAACAGCTGGTCGCGCACCACCGAGAAGCGGAACTCGCGGCGCGGGCCGCGATCCGTGTCGAGCACGAGCCGGATCGGCAGCATCGAAGGGCCGGTGCCGAGCGTGCCCGCAATCGCCGTCGCCCGATCCTGCTCGAACGTGCCGATGACCCGGCCGAGGCTGCCGAGCTTCGAGGAGTTCATCAGGCTGGGCAGCAGGGTGTGAATCCAGGCCCGCGTCATCGGGAACTTCGTCGGGCCGAGGTTGTAGAACGGGTGGCCGAACGCGTAGACGCGATCCCCTTCCACGGCGGTGACCGTTCCGGTGCCGCCGAGCGACAGGTCGCCGTCGATGAGGCCCACGCCGATCGCGTCGCCGGGCCGGAGGGGACGATCCAGTTCGGGTGCGTCGGGTGCCGTCCCGCCTCCCGCCGCCATCGGCGTGAAGCCGCTCGACGAGAACGCCGTGGCAATCATCGTCGCGACGTCGCCGCGGAAGCCGTTCATCACCAGCGGCGTCGCAATCGGCCGCAGCATCGTCGCCAGATCGGGAGTGACGCCGGAGCCCAGGCTGGCGGGCCGCACGTCGGCCGGCGACTGCGCGAACGGCGTCGTGCGCGTGAACACGTCCTGGAGCGTGGCTGCCAGCGAGGCGGTGCTGACCGGGAGCGTCAGGCTGGCCTGCGTGCCGGGTGCCCGGCGGGCGGTCGTGCGCGTGGCCTCGATCATCTCGTCGATGGGCGTGATCCCCGCGATCGGCTCACGGGAGAACGCGCCGAGCGAGTAGGACACGGCGCCGATCAGTCGGCCATCCACGTAGACCGGGCTGCCGCTCATGCCGGCGATGACGCCGGTCTTCTCGAGCGGACCGCCTTCGAGCCGCGCCAGAATCAGATTGCGGCTCGGGCCCATGACGTTCTCGAGCACGCCGAGAATGTGGACCTTGAACTCTTCGAGCTCGGACCCGGTGAAGACCGTCCGCCCGACACCGACCATGCCCGGCACGATCTCGGACACCGGCATCAGGGGGGCCGCCGCGCGCAAGGGCAGCAGGGCGAGCAGGGCGAGGGAGAGTGTAAGAAATGCGCGACCAAACCCCATCACGTGCACTGTTTTCCCCTTGGACGATGCGGCGCGCGGGTGGGACGGTGTTGCCATGGTCCAGTATACAGCGCGGACAAGGGGCTCGCCCCGTTGGTTGACACGCGCGGGCGGCTCTGGTAGCGTTTTTTTCACTCGACGCCGTATGCCTGTGTCCCGGTGCAACGCCGTGCTGTTCTATACCCCGTCCGGCAGCCGTGTGCAAATCGGCGCGGCCGCGGCGGGGATCGGTGCGTACCGGAGCTGGTGGTGGTTTGACACGCCCAGGAGGGAAGAGGCGTAAGCGCACGCACCGGCCAGCGCGTCGACGAACCGGAGAGCCTCTTCACCGACCAGGTGCAAGAGGCTTTTTCATTTTATGGCCCATCTGTGTGTCACGGTCACGGCGCCGACTCTCGCCGACCTGCGCGCGCGGCGCGATGCCGCCGCGCGCGAGGCGGACCTGGTCGAGTTGCGTCTGGACACCGTGGCCGATCCGGATCCCGAGGGCGCGCTCGCCGGCCGGACCGGTCCGGTGATCGTGACCTGCCGCGCGGCATGGGAGGGAGGGCAGTTCCGCGGCTCCGAAGAGGAGCGCCTCCGGCTGCTCGAACGCGCCTGGCGCGCGTCCGCGGACTTTGTCGACGTCGAATTCCAGGCCTGGCATCAGGCCCCCTGGATCGGTGAGACCCGCGGGGAGCGGCTGGTCGTCTCCCACCACGACTTCACCGGCGTGCCCGGCGACCTCCGGGCCCGGCACGCCGCGATGTCGGCAACCGGTGCGGCCGTCGTGAAGCTGGCCGTCACCGCGCGAGCGCTCCGCGACTGCGTGCCGCTGCTCGGGCTGCGGCCGCCGGCCGGCCGCCGGCACGTGCTGATCGCGATGGGCGCCGCAGGACTGGTGACGCGGCTCCTGCCGGATCGGCTCGCGTCGGCGTGGAGCTATGCCGGCGATGGCGTCGCCCCGGGGCAGGTCCCCGCCCGGCGCATGCGCGAGGAGTTCCGGTTCGGCGACGTCGGCGCCGGCGCCGGGCTCTACGGGCTGGCGGCGAACCCGGTGGGGCACTCGGTGTCGCCGGCCATGCACAACGCCGCGTTCCGCGCCGCCGGACTCGACGCGGTGTACGTGCCGCTGCAGGCTGCGGACGCCGCGGATCTGTTCGCCTTCGCCGACGCCTTCGACCTCGCCGGCGCGAGCGTCACGGTGCCGTTCAAGGTCGACGTGCTGCCGTATTGCACGCTCGACGAGGTCGCGCGGGAGGTCGGGGCGGTGAACACGCTCCGCCGCGCCGGCGGGGCGTGGGAGGGCTTCAACACCGACGTGGCCGGTCTGCTGGCGCCGCTGGCGGCGCGCGTCGAGCTCGCCGGCCTGCGCGCGACCGTGCTCGGCGCAGGCGGCGCGGCGCGCGCGGCGGCAATCGCGCTGCGGCGGGCCGGCGCGTCGGTGACGATTGCCGCGCGGCGGCCGGATCGCGCGCGTGCCATCGCGGGCGAGGCGGGGGTGGCGGCCGTGCCGCTGCCGCCGGCCCCCGGCAGCTGGAATCTGCTCGTCAACGCGACGTCGGCCGGGATGTACCCGGCCGTCGACGAGACGCCCCTGCCCGATGCGCACCTGGACGGGCAGCTCGTCTACGACCTCGTCTACAACCCGCCGGAGACGCGGTTGCTGCGCGAGGCGCGGGCAGCCGGCTGCGCCACGCTCGGCGGACTCGACATGCTGGTCGCGCAGGCCGTCGAGCAGTTCCGGATCTGGACCGGCCGCGCGCCGGACCCGTCCGTCATGCGGGCGGCCGCCGAGCGGCGGCTGGCCGCCTTTTCCGCCACGCCGCCGGTCGCGGCCCCCTCGTCTGGCCCCCCCTCATGAAGCTGACCACCTTCGAAGAGTTCGTCGATCTCGCGCGGCGCGGCACCTTCGTGCCGGTGTGCAAGGAGATCGTGGCCGATCTGCTGACGCCGGTCTCGGCGTTCCTCAAGATCGCGGAGCACTCGGATTACGCGTTCCTCTTCGAGAGCGTCGAAGGCGGGGAGCACGTCGGGCGCTATTCGTTCCTCGGCAAGGACCCGTTCCTCGTCGTGCGCGCGCGCGAGGACGGCACCATCATCGAGCGCGCCGGCGTCGTCGAGGCGTCGTCGGAGCCCTTCGTGCAGGTCGTGCGCGGGCTCATGGCCGGCTACCAGGCGCCGTACGTGCCGGAGCTTCCACGCTTCACCGGCGGCGCCGTCGGCTATCTCGCCTACGACGCGGCGCAGTGGTTCGAGCCGGTGCCGACCGCGCGCGGACCCGTCGAGGGCCCCGGCGCGGACTCCGATCTGGCCACGTTCATGTTCTTCGACACGGTGCTGGCGTTCGATCACGCGCGGCACCGCCTGCTGCTCATCGCCAACGCGCGCGTGACGGCCGAAGACGATCTCGAGGCGCTGTACGGCTTCGCCTGCGCGCGCATCGGCTTTCTCGAGGCCGAGCTCGAGCGCAGTCTGTCGGCAACACGGGCGCCGCAGGGTGGTCCCGTCACGCTGCGCTCGAATCTCACGCAGGACCAGTTCGAAGCGAACGTCCGCACCGCGAAGGAGCACATCGCGGCAGGCGACATCTACCAGGCCGTGCTGTCGCAACGCTTCGAAGCCGACGTGACCGCCGACCCGTTCACGGTCTACCGCGCCCTCCGCCACGTGAACCCGTCGCCGTACATGTATTTCATGCGCCTCGGACGGCTGGCCATCGTCGGGTCGTCACCCGAGATGCTCGTGCGCGTCGAAGGCGGCCGCGCCGAGACGCATCCGATTGCCGGCACCCGGCCGCGCGGTCGATCGGCGGAGGAGGATCAGCGGCTGGCGGAGGAGTTGAAGCGCAACGAGAAGGAACGCGCCGAGCACGTGATGCTCGTGGATCTCGGCCGCAACGATCTCGGGCGCGTCTGCCGGTTCGGGACGGTCCGGGTGCCGAAGTTCATGGCGCTCGAGCGGTACTCGCACGTGATGCATCTCGTCTCGATCGTCGAGGGACAGCTCGCCGACGACTGCGACCACCTCGATGCGCTCGCCGCCTGCTTCCCGGCGGGTACGGTGTCCGGCGCGCCGAAGGTGCGGGCGATGGAGATCATCGCGGAGCTGGAACCGACGCGCCGCGGCATCTATGCCGGCGCCGTCGGCTACCTCGACTTCGCCGGCACGCTCGATTTCTGCATCACCATCCGCACGGTCGTGATGCTTGACGGCAAGGCGTACGTCCAGGCCGGCGCGGGCATCGTGGCCGACTCGAACCCGACCGCGGAGTACGAAGAGACGCGCGACAAGGCGAAGGCCGTCGTGCGTGCGCTGGAGCTGGCGCAGGCGGGGCTGTGATGGTGTTCGTGCTCGACAACTACGACTCGTTCACCTACAACCTCGTGCAGTACCTCGGCGAGCTCGGGGCCTCGCCCATGGTCCGCCGCAACGATCGCGTGACGCTCGACGAGATCGCCACCTGGAAGCCGACCCACATCGTCATCTCGCCGGGACCCGGACGGCCCGAGGACGCCGGGCTGACGCCCGAGGTGATCCGCCGCTTCGGTCCCGCCACGCCGGTGCTCGGTGTCTGTCTGGGCCACCAGGCGATCGGCATGGTCTACGGCGGCCGTGTCGTCCGCGCGCCGGCGCCGCTGCACGGCAAGACGTCGCAGGTGGATCACGACGGCCGCGGTGTCTTCGCCGGGCTCGACACGCCGTTCGAAGCGGCCCGCTATCACTCGCTCATCGTCGCCGAGGAGGGGCTGCCCGGCGAGCTCGAAATCGCCGCGCGCACCCGCGACGATGGCGTCATCATGGGGCTGCGGCACCGCACGCATCCCGTTCACGGCGTCCAGTTCCACCCGGAATCGGTGATGACCGGCGCCGGGCGGCGGCTGCTCGAGAATTTTCTGAGGCTTTGACTGACATGCTGACCGAGCTGCTGCTCAAGCTCACCCGGCGGGAAGACCTGACCACCGACGAGGCGGCCGCCGCCATGGAGCTCGTGATGACCGGTCAGGCGACCCCGGCGCAGCTGGCGGGGCTGCTGGTCGGCCTCGCGATGAAGGGGGAGCGGCCCGAGGAAATCGTCGGCCTCGCCCGGACGATGCGCGCGCATGCCGTCCCGCTGTCGACGACATACGACGACGTCGTCGACACGTGCGGGACCGGCGGGGATCGGGCCGGCACGGTGAACGTCTCGACCGGCGCGGCGATCGTGATGGCGGCCGCGGGCGTCCGCGTCGCCAAGCACGGCAACCGGTCGGTCTCGAGCCGCTGTGGCAGCGCCGACGTCTTCGAGGCGCTTGGCGTGACGATTGCCGTGCCGCCGGCCGTGGTCGAGCGCAGCCTCGCGGAAGCCGGCATCGCGTTCCTGTTCGCGCCGGCCTTCCATCCGGCGATGAAGCACGCGGCCGCGACGCGCCGGGAGCTGGGACTCCGCACGGCGTTCAATCTCCTCGGCCCGCTGACGAACCCGGCCGGCCCCCGCCGGCAGATCGTCGGCGTCCCGCGGCCCGAGCTGACCGAACTGGTCGCTCGTGCGCTGCTGCTGCTCGGATCGGAGCGCGCCTGGGTGGTGCATGGGGCGGATGGCCTGGACGAGATCTCGACGACGGGATACACGAAGGTCTCGGAGGCCTGGCAGGGCACCGTCCGGACTTTCCACGTGCACCCCGGGGACTTCGGCATCCGCAAGGCGCCCCTCGACGCGCTGGTCGGCGGCGACGCGGCGCACAACGCCGGCATCCTGCGCGATGTCCTGCACGGCGCCGACGGGCCCGTTCGCGACATCGTCCTGCTGAACGCCGGGGCCGGGCTGTTCGTCGCCGGCGCGGCCCCGTCCGTCCGCGCGGGACTGGAGCTCGCCAGGGCCGCCATCGACGACGGACGGGCGAGCCGGACGCTCGCACGGCTCGTCGAGTCGACGGCAACGGCGGAAGCGGAGGCAGGAGCATGAGCACGGCGGCGCAGCCCGACCTGCTGGCAGCCATCGTCGCCGCGACCCGCACGCGCGTTCGCGACGCGCAGGCGCGGACGCCCGTCGGCGTGCTGGAGTCACAGGCGGCGGCGCGTCCGCGCCCGCGCGGATTTCGCGCCGCGCTCGATCGCCCGGGGCTTCGCGTGATCGCGGAGTGCAAGCGGCGGTCGCCCAGCCGCGGTGTGCTCTGCGCAGAGTACGATCCCGTACGGATCGCGCGGCAATACGCGGAGGCGGGCGCGGCGGCCATTTCGGTGCTGACGGAACCCACGTTCTTCGACGGCTCGCTCGACCATCTCGCCGCGGTGCGCGAGGCGGTGGATCGTCCGCTGCTCCGCAAGGACTTCGTCGTCGATCCGTATCAGCTCGTCGAAGCCCGCGCCGCCGGCGCCGACGCCGTGCTGCTCATCGTCGCGGCGCTCGACGATCGTGAGCTCCGAACGCTGCAGGAGGAGGCGCGCGCGCTGGAGCTCGACGCGCTCGTCGAAGTCCACGACGAGCAGGAGCTCGATCGCGCGCTGGCGTCGGGTGCGACGCTGGTCGGGGTGAACAACCGGAACCTGCGGACGCTGGCGGTCGATGTCGCCGCCTCCGAGCGGCTGGCGCCCCGGCTTCGGGGTGACGTGCTCGGTGTCGCCGAGAGCGGGCTGCGGACGCACGAGGATCTGATCCGGCTGCGCGCGGCGGGGTACCGCGCCTTCCTGGTGGGCGAGCGGTTCATGACGACGCCCGATCCGGGGGCGGCGCTCCGCGAGCTGCTCGGTCACGGAGCCGAGGCGTGATCGTGAAGATCTGCGGCATCACCCGGCCTGCCGACGCGCGGCTGGCGGTGTCGCTCGGCGCGACGCACGTCGGTGTGATCTGCTGGCCGGGAAGCCCGCGTTTCGTGGAGCCGGCCGCGGCGGCAGCCATCGTCGAGGCGGTCGGCGGCCGCGCGCTGACGGTCGGCGTGTTCGTCGACGACGCGCCCGAGCGCATGAACGCAGTGGCGGCGGAGACCGGGTTCGACCTGCTGCAACTGCATGGACAGGAGGCGCCGGAGGTCGGAGCGCTGCTCTCGCGGCCGTACATCAAGGCGCTCGCCGTCGGGCCGGACCTCGATGCCGGCCTGGCGCGCTGGCCCGGCGTGCCGGTGCTGCTCGATGCGCACGATCCGGTACGGCGCGGTGGCACCGGCGCGGTCGTCGACTGGGACCGCGCGGCGGCCGTCGCGCGCGGCCGGCAGGTGATCCTCGCCGGCGGGCTGCGGCCGGACAATGTCGGCGACGCGCTCTCGCGCGTGCGGCCGGCTGGCGTGGATGTCTCGTCCGGCGTCGAGTCGGCGCCGGGAATCAAGGATGAGGAGCGGCTGCGCGCGCTGTTCGACGCGATCAGCCGCGTGGAGGAGCTATCGTGACCGTTGACAGCGCGCGGCGGCGGCTGGCGTTCGGGGAACGCGACCCCGACGCACGCGGCTACTTCGGAGAGTTCGGCGGCCGGTTCGTCCCGGAAACGCTCGTGGCCCCGATCGACGAGCTGGCCCAGGCGTACGAACGCGTGCGGCGGGATCCGTCCTTCCTCGACGAGCTCGAATCGCTGCTCGAGCACTACGTCGGACGTCCCACGCCGCTGTACGAGGCGCGGCGGCTCGCCGAGGACGCGGGAGGCGCGCAACTCTTCCTCAAGCGCGAGGACCTCACGCACACCGGCGCCCACAAGATCAACAACGCGCTCGGCCAGGCGCTGCTCGCCCAGCGCATGGGCAAGCGGCGCATCGTCGCGGAGACCGGGGCGGGCCAGCACGGCGTCGCGACCGCCACCGCGTGCGCGCTGCTCGGGCTGCAGTGCGAGGTCTACATGGGCGCGGAGGACATGGCGCGGCAGGCGCCCAACGTGCTGCGGATGCGGCTGCTGGGCGCCACGGTGCGTCAGGTCGATGCCGGCAGCCGGACGCTGAAGGACGCAATCAACGAAGCGATGCGCGACTGGGTCACGAACGTGGCGGACACGTTCTACCTGCTCGGCAGCGTGCTGGGTCCGCATCCGTATCCGCTCATGGTGCGCGAATTCCAGAGCGTCATCGGCCGCGAGGCGCGGGCGCAGATCCTCGAACGCGCCGGGCGCCTGCCCGAGGCGATCGTCGCCTGCGTCGGCGGCGGCAGCAATTCAATCGGCATCTTCGACGCGTTCGTGCCCGATGCCGGCGTCCGGCTGATTGGCGTCGAGGCGGGTGGCGAGGGGATTCAGCCGGGGCGCCACGCGGCGCGGTTCGCGGGGGGCGCGGTCGGGATCCTGCACGGCACCCGCACCTGGCTGCTGCAGGACGAGGCGGGCAACATCGAGCCGACGCATTCCATTTCCGCCGGGCTCGACTATCCGGCCGTGGGGCCGGAACATGCGTGGCTCCAGGCCGCCGGGCGCACCACGTACGCCCACGTGAGCGACGCCGAGGCGCTCGACGCGTTCCAGCGGCTCGCGCGGCTCGAGGGCATCCTTCCCGCGCTGGAATCGGCGCACGCGGTGGCGCACGCGCGCATCGTGGCGCGCGAAATCGGACCCGACGGGATTGTGCTCGTGAACCTGTCGGGTCGTGGAGACAAGGATCTGCAGACCGTGCAGGACAGGCTGTCATGACCGACGCGCACACTTCGCGTGCCGCCCGTTCGGGCGCCGCCCGGGCCGGGCGGCTCGAACGCACTTTCGCGCGGCTGCGCGCGGAGGGCCGGACCGGACTCGTCACCTACTTCACGGCCGGCGATCCGTCGCTCGCGCGGACCCGCGATCTGCTGTTCGCGCTCGAGCGCGCCGGCGCCGATGTCATCGAGCTGGGCGTGCCGTTCTCCGATCCGCTGGCGGACGGTCCCGTGATCCAGCGCGCGTCCGAGCGCGGGCTGCGCACCGGGACGACGCTGGCGGGGGTACTGGACCTGGTGGCCGACGTGCGCGCCACGCTGTCGGTGCCCATCGTCCTGTTCACCTACGCGAACCCGATCGCGCGAATCGGCCTCGAGGCGTTCGCCGATCGCGCGTCGGCCGCAGGCGTGGATGGCGTGCTGCTGCTCGACGTGCCGATCGAGGAGGCGGACGGCACCCGCACCGCCTTCCTGGCGCGCGGGCTCGACTCGATCTTCCTCGTCAGCCCGACGACGTCGGCCGAGCGGCTGGCGCGGGCGGCCTCTCTCGGCAGCGGGTTCCTGTACGGCATCTCGCGGCTGGGCGTGACCGGCGTGCGCGACCGCATCTCACAGGAAGCCGAGGCGCTGGCGGGACGCGTGCGGCAGGCCACCGATCTGCCGCTGGCGGTCGGGTTCGGCCTCTCGAAGGCCGAGCACATCGCTGCCGTCGGCCGGTTCGCCGAGGCCGCGGTGGTCGGCAGCGGCCTGGTGCAGGTGATCGCGGACGCCGGCGACACGCCGGAACTGGTGCCGCGCGTGGAGGCCTACGTGCGGTCGCTGGTGGCGGGTCCGGCGCACACGGGGGCGCAGCCGTGACGATGGACGAGCTGCGCCAGCGGATCGACGAGCTCGACGAGCGGATCGTGGAGCTGCTGAACGAGCGCGCGCGCTGCGCGCTGCGCATCGGCGAGATCAAGCAGGAGCTCGGACTGGAGATCTATCAGCCCGAACGTGAGTCGCAGGTGCTGGGGCACGTGCGCGCGCACGGCGCCGCCATCGGCGGGCCGCTCGGCGCGGAAGCGCTGACGCGGCTGTTCGAGCGCATCATCGACGAAGCGCGCCGGCTGGAGCGCGAGTCGGCGAGCGCGCACGGCCACGGCGAGAGCGCCGGAGCCGACGGCACGGGCCGGTAGGGCAGCGGGGAAGTGGAGGACGGGTCATGGTGGTGGTCATGCAGGAGCGGGCCAGCGAGGAGCAGATCGAGAAGGTCGTCGCGCACCTCGTCGCGCTCAAGATGGACGTGCATCGGTCGACGGGCGTGTCCCGGACCGTGCTGGGCGCGGTGGGGGACGACCGGCACATCGATCCGCGGCTGATCGAGATGCTCGACGGCGTCAGCGAGGTGCTGCGGGTCTCCGAGCCGTACAAGCTCGCGAGCCGCGCCTTCAAGCCGGATGGCACCGTGGTGCAGGTCGGGGACGTGCGCATCGGCGGCGACGAGGTGATCGTCATGGCCGGTCCGTGCTCCGCCGAATCGGAGGCACAGGTGCAGGCCGCGGCGGCCGCCGTCAAGCGCGCCGGCGCGAAGATCCTGCGCGGGGGCGCGTTCAAGCCGCGCAGCTCACCCTACAGTTTCCAGGGACTGGGCGAAGAGGGGCTCCGCCTGCTGCGCGACGCCGCCGACGCGCACGATCTGAAGCTGGTCAGCGAAGTGATGGACGTCAGCCAGATCGAGCTCGTCGACCGCTACAGTGACATCTTCCAGGTGGGCGCGCGCAACATGCAGAACTTCACGCTGCTGCGGGAGCTCGGCCGCGCGCGCAAGCCGGTGCTCCTCAAGCGCGGGATCGCCGCGACGATCGAGGAGTGGCTGCTCTCGGCGGAGTACGTGCTCGCCGGCGGCAACAGCGGTGTGATCCTCTGCGAGCGCGGCATCCGCACCTTCGAGAGCTACACGCGCAACACGCTCGACATCTCCGCCGTCCCGGTGGTGAAGAAGCTGAGCCATCTGCCGATCATCGCGGACCCGAGCCACGGAACGGGACGGCGCGACAAGGTGGCGCCGATGGCGCGCGCGGCCGTCGCCGCCGGCGCCGACGGCCTGATCATCGAGGTGCACTGCGATCCGGATCACGCGCTCAGCGACGGCGCGCAGTCGCTCTTCCCCGCGCAGTTCGACCGGCTGATGGCGGAGCTGCGCATCATCGCCCCGGCGATCGGCCGGACCATCTGTCTCGAGCCGGTCGCCAGACGCGGATGGCGGTGAGCGACAGCGCCGAGGGCGGGTTTCGCCGCATCGGCATCGTCGGCGTCGGGCTGATCGGCGGATCGATCGCCTTCGCGACGCGGCGGACCTTCCCCGGCGTGACCGTCGTCGGCGTCGACCGCGAAGACGTCGTCGACGCGGCGCGCCAGCTCGGCGCGCTCCAGGCCGGCGCGACGGACCTGCGCATCCTGGAGGGATGCGATCTGGTGGTGCTGGCCGCGCCGGTCCGGCAGAACGTCGAGGTGCTGGCGCACCTGCCGGATGCCATCCGGAGCGCCGCCATCGTCACGGACGCCGGCAGCACGAAGCGCGTGGTCGTCACGGCGGCGCGGGCCCTGCCGCCGCACCTCACCTTCATCGGCGGCCACCCGCTGGCGGGGTCCGCAAAGGGCGGCCTCGAAGCCTCACGCGCGGATCTGTTCGAGCGGCGTCCCTGGCTGCTCACGCCGACGGCCGACGTGCCGCCCGAGGCGGTGCAGCGGCTCTCGGCCTTCCTGACCTCGCTCGGTGCGACGCCGCTCGAGTTCGATCCCGATCGGCACGATCGGGTGCTCGCCTTCACCAGCCACCTGCCGCAGCTGGCCGCCTCCGCACTGATGCACGTCGTCGGCGAGGCGGTGGGAGAGGCCGGGCTCAGGCTCGCCGGGGGCGGGCTGGCGGACACGACGCGCGTGGCTGCGAGTCCGGCGGCCATCTGGACCGACATCTGCGCCACGAACGCCGACGAGATCCTGCCGGCGCTCGACACCCTCATCACGACGCTCCAGCGTCTCCGCGCCGACCTCGACGCCGGCGCCCCGATCGATCCCCTCTTCACCTCAGCGCAGCGCTGGCGCCGGCAGATCAAGTAACAGGTCTCCGATCAGGTCGGATCGGGTCGGATCAGGTCGGATCAGGTCGGATCAGGTCGGATCGGGTCGGATCAGGTCGGATCGGGTCGGATCAGGTCGGATCAGGTCCCGCCTTCGTCCGCCTGCGATTGGTTGCGGGCTCGGCGGATCAGGTCCGCGCGCGCTCGAGGGTGGCGGCGCGCGCGATCGGGTCCGGCGCGTCGCCAATCTCATCTGTTGTTATGGAATGATAAATTAGCGGCATGAACAAGGTCCTGCAGTCGGCTGACGAAGCTGTCGCGATGATCCCCGACGGGGCGACGCTGATGGTTGGCGGGTTCGGCGTGTGCGGGAATCCGGAGAACCTCCTGGACGCGCTGGAACGCCGGGGCACGCGCGGGCTGACGGTCATCAGCAACAACGCCGGGATCGACGGGTTCGGGCTGGGGCGGCTCCTGGCCGGCCGTCAGATCAGGAAGATGATCGCGACCTACGTCGGCGAGAACCGCGAGTTCGAACGGCAGTTCCTCGCCGGGGAGCTCGAAGTCGAGCTGGTGCCGCAGGGCACGTTCGCCGAGCGCATCCGTGCGGGGGGCGCGGGCATCGGCGGGTTTTACACACCGACCGGGGCCGGGACGATCGTCGCGGAAGGGAAGGAGACGCGCGTCATCGACGGGAAGCCGTATGTCTTCGAGCTGCCGCTCAAGGCCGACTTCGCGCTCGTGCGCGCGTGGAAGGGGGACACGCGCGGGAACCTCGTCTTCCGGAAGACGGCGCGCAACTTCCACCCGATGATGGCGACCGCCGCGCGCGTGACGCTCGCCGAGGTGGAGCACCTCGTCGAGGCAGGGGAGATCGAGCCCGATGCGGTGCACACGCCCGGCATCTTCGTGTCGCACATCCTGCAGGGGGCGCGCTATTCGCGCCTCGTCGAGCGGCGTACGGTGAGGAGCAGCCATGGATAAGCGCGAGCGCATCGTCCGCCGCGTCGCGCGCGAACTGCGCGACGGCGACTACGTGAACCTCGGCATCGGCATGCCGACGCTCGTGGCCAACCACGTGCCGCCCGGCGTCGACATCACGCTGCACTCCGAGAACGGCATGCTCGGGGTGGGGCCGTACCCGCTCGAGCACGAGGTGGATCCCGATCTCATCAACGCCGGCAAGGAGACGGTCTCCGAGACCCCCGGCTGCTGCTACTTCAGCTCCGCCGACTCCTTCGCGATGGTGCGCGGCGGGCACATCGACCTGACCGTGCTCGGGGCCCTCCAGGTCGACGGCGAGGGCAATCTCGCGAACTGGATGATTCCGGGCAAGATGGTGAAGGGCATGGGCGGCGCGATGGATCTCGTCGCCGGCGCGAAGCGCGTCATCGTCGCGATGGAGCACACCACGCGCGACGGCGGACACAAGATCCTCGAGCGCTGTACGCTCCCACTGACTGGCGCGAAGGTCGTGAGCCTGATCGTCACCGAGATGGCCGTCATCGAGGTCACGCCTCGCGGGCTGGTGCTGCGCGAACGCGCGGAGGACACGACCGTCGACGCGATCCGCGCGGCCACGGGGGCGACGCTGCTCGACGAGGGCGCCGTCGGAACGTTCTAGGGAGGCGGACGCGTGTCCAGTGTCATTCTCTCCGGGTGTCGCACGCCCATCGGCTCGTTCGGCGGCGCGCTGAAGGATCTCGGCGCGCCGCAGCTCGGCGCCATCGCGATCCGCGAGGCGCTGGCGCGCGCCGGCGCGGAGCCGGCGCAGATCGACGACGTGCTCATGGGGTGCGTGCTGCAGGCGGGCGCCGGCATGAACGTCGCGCGACAGGCGGCGCTCGGCGCGGGGCTTCCCGCCGACGTGCCGGCCGAGACGGTGAACCGCGTGTGCGGCTCCGGCCTTGCGGCCGTCATGCATGCCGCGGACGCGATTGCGGCGGGGACCGCGCGTCTCGTCGTCGCCGGCGGCACCGAGTCGATGTCGAACGCGCCGTATCTGCTGAAGGGCGCGCGCTGGGGCTACCGGATGGGACACGGCGAGCTCGTCGACACCATGATCGCCGAGGGCCTGACGTGCGCGCTCGAGGGCTGCCACATGGGCAGCACCGCCGAGGCGATTGCCGAGCGGACGGGCATCCCGCGCGCGGAGCAGGACGCGTTCGCGGCCGAGAGCCAGCGGCGCGCCGTCGCCGCACGCGATGCCGGCTGGTTCGCCGACGAGATCGTCCCGGTGGCCGTTCCGCAGCGGAAGGGGGACCCGGCGATCGTCTCCGTCGACGAGTACCCGCGTCCGGGCACGACCGTCGAGAAGCTCGCGGCGCTGGCGCCCGCATTCCAGCGTGGCGGCACCGTCACGGCCGGGAACGCTTCCGGCATCAACGACGGCGCGGCAGCACTCGTCGTCGCGGCCGAATCGGCCGCGGTGCATCCGCCGCTGGCGCGCATCCTCGCGTATGCGATTGCCGGCGTCGAACCGAAGTACATGGGGCTCGGCCCCGTTCCCGCCGTGCGGAAGGCGCTCGACCGCGCCGGCATCGCCATCGGCGACGTCGACCTCTTCGAGCTGAACGAGGCGTTCGCCGTGCAGGCCCTGGCCGTGATCCGCGACCTCGGGGTCGACCCGGCGCGCGTCAACGTCGGCGGCGGCGCGGTGGCGCTCGGACATCCCATCGGCGCGAGCGGCGCGCGCGTGCTGGTCACCCTGCTGTACCATCTGCGCCGTACGGACGGGCGCCTCGGTGTCGCCTCGCTCTGTGTCGGCGGCGGCATGGGCGTGGCGATGGTCATCGAGCGGTTGTGAGCCCGCCGGCGCGGCGCGCGGAACATCGGGCCGACGCCGTTCGTCCCTGACACTCGACACCCGCCGGGCCGTGCGGGAGCTGTTTGCCGATGAGCGACTCCTCCCGGCAGGGCCGGGTCTCCGCGCTCGACGCGCTCGCCGATGCCGACGCCGCCGTCGCGGCGCTGCGCGGATCCCCGGATGCGTGCGAGCTGCTCGTGCGGCGATTCGAGCGGCCGATCTACAACCTCATTGCGCGCCTCGTCCAGGACCCGGCGCTCGCGGAAGACCTCACCCAGGAGACGTTCCTGAAGATGTTCCGCGCGCTGGCGCAGTACGACCCGGCGCAGCGTTTCTCGAGCTGGATCTTCCGCATCGCCCACAACACGGCCGTCGACGCGCTGCGCAGCCGGCGCGTGCCGCTGGCCGTGCCGCCCGTCGACGCCGAAGGGGAGGCGCTCGACCCGGTCGCGGGCCTGCCCGACCTCTCGGCGGAGTCGCCCGAGCAGGCTGCCGGACGCCGGCAGCTGGCGGAAGTGCTGGACGAGGCCATCGATGCGCTGCGCCCGCCGTACCGCGCGGTCATCGTGCTGCGCCATCACGAAGACCTGGACTACGACGAGATCGCCGCGATCATGCAGCTGCCGCTGGGCACGGTGAAGACGTACCTCCACCGGGCCAGGCGCGAGCTGGCTGAGCGGCTCCGGGCGGCCGGCTACGGCCCGTCTGAAACCCGATCCGGCCGCCGGCCGTAAGGCTGACAGGACATGGCCCGCATCCCCGCAGACTCGCACGATCCCGCCGAACGGGCGTGGCACGCCCTTCTGGCCCGTGCGCCGCGACGCGAGCCGCCGCCGGATTTCCAGGCCCGGCTGCTGGCCGCCACGCGCGCCAGCTGGCCGGTGGCCGGCGACGTCGTCGCGATGCCGGGGGTACGGGGCGAGCTGGCCGTCACGGCGGGTGTGCTGGCGGGAGCGGCGGCGCTGACGGCGGCGCCCGTGCTGATCGTGGTGGCGCTCTTCGTCTTCGACGCCGGCGTCGTCGTCGAGGGCGTGGCGAGAACGTGCGTGTGGCTCGTGAGCTGGTTGAGCACCGGGGTTTCCGTCTGGGACGTGCTGACGCGCGCCGGACGGGTGGCCGCGGCGGCGATGACGAGCCCTGCAGGAACGCTCCTCCTGCTGGGCGGGACGCTGACGGCATGGCTGGCCCTCGTGGGGCTGAGCCGGCTACTGCCTGTGGAGCGGGAGACTGTCGATGCGTAGTGTGCTGAGAGTCGGAATGCTCGCGGTCCTGTTCGTTGCCGCCGCACCGCTGCCGCCTGCGCCGGCCGTCGCGGCAGCGCAGTCCCGGGCCGCCGAGGTCGACGCGGCGCTCAAAGCGCGGGTGGAGTCGCAGTTCCGCGTGCTGCCGGTGCGCGGGGGGCTCGTGCTCACGCCGCGACGGGCCGTCGAGGGCGTCGAATCGATCGAGATTCGCGACGGGCTGATCGCGCTCAACGGCGAGCCGACCAGCGGCGCGCAGCTCCGCGAGCGCCTTGGCGACGCCGCGGATCTCGTGCTCCAGGTGTCCTATCTGCCGGCCGACGCGCTGGTCAACTGGAACCGGACGCCCGAGCCGTCGACCCCGCCGGCCGAGTCGCCCGCTCCCGCGCCGGCGCCTGCAGCGCCCGAGTCCGCAGCCCCCGAACCGGCCGCACCCGCGTCCCCGCCGCCGATGCGGCCGCGCGTGCGCCCGGAGCCCGACGAGCTCGCTCCCAATGGACGTCCGTGGCGGCAGAGCGCCTCGAGAGTGCGCATCGGCGGCAGCGTCACCGTGCACGAGGACGAATACGTCACGGAGCCGGTCGTCGCCGTCGGCGGCAGCGTCACGGTGCTGGGCCGCGTCGACGACGACGTCGTCGCGGTCGGCGGCAGCGTCAGGCTGGGTCCGCACGCGCGCGTGCGCGGCGACGTCACCGCCGTGGGCGGCGGCATCGATCAGGAGCCCGGCGCGTGGATTGGCGGTTCGGTCAACGAGGTCGGGTTCGGCGTGGGCAGCTTCCACTTCGAGCCGTGGGCCGTCGGTGTGCCGTGGTGGTCCGGCCACGAGATGTTCGGAGGCGGCTTCAAGCTGCTCGGCACGATTCTGCGTGTCAGCCTCGTGCTGCTGCTCGCGATGCTCGTCGCGCTCGTGGCCGCCCGCCCGGTTGAACGGATCGCCGAGCGCGCCACGCGCGAGCCATGGGTGAGCGGCTTCGTCGGCCTGCTCGCCCAGCTGCTCTTCGTTCCGGTGCTCGTGATCACCGTCGTCGTGCTCGCGATCTCGATCATCGGGATCCCGCTGCTCGTGCTCGTGCCCTTCGGCGTGCTCGCGTTCCTCGCCGCCTTCCTGGTCGGCTTCACCGGACTCGCGCTGCGCATCGGCTCCTGGGCGGCGCCCGGCCGTTCGCCCTTCGTGGCGCTCGCGGTCGGCGTGGTGCTCGTCGCGGCCGTGACGCTGCTCGCCCGGCTGCTCGCGCTGCTGCCGGTGCCCCTCTGGCCGATCACCTGGGTGGTTGCGCTCGTCGGGTTCCTGATCGAGTACGTCGTATGGACGATGGGACTCGGTGCGGCGCTGCTCACGCGGTTCGGCACGCGCGGTGCGTCGCCACCGCCGACCTTCCCGCAGCCGCCGCCGGTCGAGCCGCCGCCGCTGCCCGCCGTCTGAAACCGGGAGGGGCTTCCGGGGACGCCGCGACCGGCGTCCCCGGGCTGCTGCGCTGCTGGCGCGTCAGCTGTTCTCCTTCATCACCGTCTCGAGACAGCTCGGACAGATGCCGTGGCTGAACTGCACGTCGGCGTGCTCGGCGATGTAGGTCTCGACCTGGCTCCAGTAGTTCTGGTCGTCGCGGATGCGCTTGCAGTACGCGCAGATCGGCAGCAGGCCCTGGAGCTGGCGGACCCGCTTGAGGGCGTCCTCGAGCTCCTGCACCCGATCCGCGAGCCGCTGCTGCAGCTTGACGACGCGCGCCGCCACGTGGAGCCGCGCCTCGAGCTCCTCGCGGTCGACCGGCTTGACGATGTAGTCGTCGGCGCCGGCGCGCAGCCCCGCGAGGATGTCGTCGCGCGACGAGCGCGCGGTGAGCAGGATGAGATACGGAGGCACGGGAGGTTGCGCCTCGCGAATCGCCCGGCACACATCCACGCCGTCCATGCCGGGCATGACCCAGTCGAGCACGGCGATGCGCGGCGCGTCGGCGACCAGCAGGCGCTCGACGGCCTCCGTCCCGTCGGCGCACACGACGGGGCGAAAGCCCCAGCTCTCGAGCGAGCGCTCGAGCAGCAGCCGGGACGACGGCTCGTCTTCGGCGACGAGGACTTCGAGCGACGGCAGGGTGTCCGGAGGCGTGGGAGACTCCGTATCAGAACGGGTTGCCGAAGTCGCGCGCGCCGGGCCTCACCTGGACATTGACCTGTCCGGCCACGATGACCTTGTTGCCCCGCTTGAGACGCAGGCGGACTTCGTAGCGTCCGGACTGGTTGTACTGATGTGAGGCCGTGAAGCGACGCTGGATCTCGCTCTTGCCGGCTTCGAACGGCTCGCAGTCCGTGCGGGCCTCCGAGCGCGTGCCGTCGCCCCACTCCCACTCGATGCTCGGGCAGTAGAGCTCGGCCGTTTCATCCGTGCCGCCGCGCAGCTCGGCGCTCACCCTCACACGCGCGGGCGAGAAGACGACCGCCGGCGAGGCGCGCAGATGCAGCGACGGCTTCCTGATTTCCTTCTCGTCGGTCTTTTCGTCAGTGGGTCCGGCGGTCTCGCTGCCCTCGCTCTGACCGTGCTGGCCGCCGGCGGCCAGGAGCGCGGGCGGCAACATGGCTGAACCGGCCACAAGGAGCAGGGAAAGCGCTAGCGCGAGCGTCACAACTGGACGGGTCATAAGGACGTCCGGCTGCGGACGTCGGTGGTGGGGGAGCACCAGCCGATCCGCGGATTGTCGGGGGCCGCCGGCCCGGCGGCGGGATACGCGTCTCGACGCGATTCTACTCCGGCCGGTGCGGCCCATCAATGGAGGTCACTTGAGCGGCGGGCGCTTTCCGCACTACGCTGCCGGAATGCCCGAGCCCGGGTTCGAACTTCATGTGGCATCGCGCCAGGCGCCGGAAGCGGCCGCCGACGTGCTCGCCGTCCCGGTGTTCGACGGGGACGCGCTCGACGACGTCGATGGCATTCCGGAGGGGCCCATCCTCGACGTGCTGCGCCGTGCCTGCGAGGCCGGAGAGTGCCAGGGGCGTCCCGGCGAGGCGTTCTGGACGGCGGTGCCGTCGCGTGATGGCACCGTGCGCGTGCTCGGCGTCGGAGCGGGCGCGCGCGCCCAGTGGGATGCCGGCGCTGCCCGGCGCGTCGCCGCTGCAGCCGCGAGCGCTGCGCGTTCGCGGCGTCTGCCGACGGTGGCGCTCGTCGTGCGATCGTCGCCGGCCGCGCACGCGGCCGCTGCGCTCCCGCGCCTGGTGCAGGCAGCGGCCGAGGGGCTCGTCCTCGGCCAGTTCGCCGGCGGTCACCTGAAGACGGCGTCGAGAAACGAGTCGGCGCTCTCGAGTGCGACGCTGCTCACGCCTCCATCGGCCGCCGACTCGCAGTCCGTGCTCAGGGCGGCCGCTGCGCGCGGCCGCATCCTCGGCGAGCACACGAACCTCGCCCGCCGTCTCGGCAACGAGCCGGCCAACCGGCTCACGCCGGCGGAGCTCGCGCGCCGCGTGGAGGACGCCGTGCGCGGAACGGCCGTCGCCGTCGACGTGCTCGACGAGACGCGGATCGCCGAGCTGCGCATGGGGCTGCTGCTCGGCGTCGCGCGGGGCAGCAGCGAGCCGCCGCGCGTGATCGTGCTGCGCTACGACCCGCCGGGCGCGCAGGATGTGCCGGTGCTGGGCCTCGTCGGCAAGGGGGTGACGTTCGACACCGGCGGCATCTCGATCAAGCCGGCGGACGGCATGGATCGCATGAAGGTGGACATGGCCGGCGGAGCGGCGGTGGTGGCCGCCATCCGCGCCGCCGCCATACTCGAGGCGCCGACGCGTCTCATCGGCGTCATCCCCTCGACCGAGAACATGCCGAGCGGTTCGGCGACGCGGCCCGGCGACGTGCTGGTCAGCGCCGAAGGGCGCACCGTGGAGGTCCTCAACACCGATGCCGAGGGGCGGCTGATTCTCGGCGACGCCCTCTGGTACGCCCGGCAGCTCGGGGCCACGCATCTGGTCGACGTCGCAACGCTCACCGGCGCCTGCGTCGTCGCGCTCGGCCGCGTGATGAGCGGCGTGTTCGGAACCGACGCGGATTTCACCGAGGTCATCCGGCAGCTCGGCGAGTTGTCGGGCGACCGCTGCTGGCCGATGCCGGTCCTGGACGACTACTTCGAGCAGCTCAAGAGCGAGGTCGCCGACATGACCAACACCGGCGGGCGTCCGGGCGGCGCCGTCACGGCGGCGGTGTTCCTGAAGCAGTTCACCGGCGGAGTGCCGTGGGCCCATCTGGACATCGCCGGCACGGCCTGGAGCGACGAGAACCGGCCCCACCAGATCAAGGGCGCGACGGGAGCCGCCACGCGGCTGCTGGCGGAACTGGCGCTGGACCCCGGGCGGTGGACGTAGCCCGGGGCGCTCAACCGGAGTAAACTCGGATCGTGGTCCAGTCCTCCCCGATTCTCGTGCGGGTCGTCGGCCCGGCGTCAGACGAGCTGACGCTGGGGGATGTCATCCTCGGGGCGCTCGGCCTCACGGGCGCGATCGCCGCGACGGCGGTGGTCCTCGGCATCGTGCTCGGAGGCCTCTTCATCCTGTACCGCTTCCGCCGTCCGCAGAATCATTTCAACGGCGAGACCAGCGACGAGCTCTCCCTCCGCCTGACCTGAGCCCCGGCGCGCGCCGCGCTCACTCCTGCGAGGCGACGGTCGTGACCGCCTTCAGCGACCGCTGGTAGCGGCGGATCCCCTGATACAGCGCTTCCGCGATCTGCTGGCGGTAGCTCGCCGTCCTGAGCAGCCGTCCCTCGACGCTGTGGGTGACGAACGAGATTTCCGCGAGCACGCTCGGCATGCCGGCGCCAATCAGCACGACGAACGGCGCCTGCTTCACGCCGAGGTCCCGCACCGCGCGCTTCTGCTTCGTCAGATGCTCGACCATCGCGCGCTGTACGAGGGTCGCGAAGTCGCGCGACTCGTCCAGCTTGTTGTTCAGCGCGATCGCCTTCACGATGTCGGGCAGGTTGTGCATCGTCCGTCCCGACGCGGAGTTCTCGCGTGCGGCGACCTGCTCGGCCTCCGGGTTCGAGGCGAAGTTCAGGAAGTACGTCTCGATGCCCCGGGCCTTCGGATTCCGCGACGCGTTGGCGTGAATCGACAGGAACAGATCGGCCCCCTCGCGGTTGGCGATTGCCGTGCGTTCCTCGAGCGGCACGAACACGTCCGTGCGTCGGGTCAGGATGACCTCGGTGCCCGGGTCCTTCGCCAGCAGCTTCTCGAGCCGGAGCGCGACATCGAGCACGAGCGACGCTTCCGACAGGCCGCGCGAGCGTGCGCCGGGATCGCGGCCGCCGTGCCCGGGATCGATGACGATGCGGTGGACGCCGAGCCCGAGCTGCCGCGAGAGCGAGTAGCGTCCCCGCAGATTCGCCGATGGGGGCGCGGGCGCCGTCGTCGGCGCCGTGGAGCCCTCGGCCGGACGTGCCGCCAGCGGCGCGTTGGTCGCCGGAGGCGGCGGCGTGGTGACGTTGGAGGCCCGCGCAGGCACGTCGGGGGCCGACGGCGCGCCGGCGCCACCGGCAGGCACCGCGTCGGTCCGGCGCGGCGCCGGGGCGGTCGGCGACGCCTCGGCGGCGAGGCCGTCGGCGCGCGCGTGCGACTCGCGCGCGATGTCGACGACGATGCGGAAGGGGTCGTCGAGCGTGAAGACCTTGTGCGGCGAATCGGTGCCGAGGTCGAGGACGACACGCGTCGCCCCGTTCGGCTGGGGGCCGAACCGCACGGCCTTCACCTGATCGCCCTCGATCACGAGCGGGTTGTCAATCGACCCCGGCGTCGTGCCGGCGATGTCGAAGAAGACGCGCGGCGGATCGCCGAGCCGGTCGTGGACGAAGCCCGTCTTCCGATCGAGCTCGATCGCGATCCGTACCGCTCCGGGCAGCACCGATCGCCGGATGGCCGTGATGCTCGCGACGTCCTCGGCAGGCACTCCCGGATCGCGCGCGGCGGCACGCAGGGTCTGGACGGCTGGACGGGCCTTCGGCACGAGCGAGCTGCTCGGGTACTCGCGGATCAGCCAGTCGAGCAGCCGCACCGATTTCGTCCGGTCCTCCTCCACGCGATACCGGGCGTAGCTGTCCGCCAGGAGCATGGCGGCCTGCCACAGCGCATTGTCGCTGTAGCCGCTGCGTGGATAGCGCCGCACGATGCCTTCGTAGCCCACGACGATCCGGCCGATGTCGCGCCGGACGATCCGCTCGGGACGCGCGGCCTCGAGCGCGCGGCGTGCGGTCGTCTCGCGCGCCTGCAGTTTCTGGTACATGCCGCGCGCGGTCGTCTGCGCGATGGCGGCGTCGGCGGGCCAGAAGAGCAGGGCGATCAGCAGGACGATGAAGTGGCGCATGCGGGAATCTCCCGGGTTACCGGAGCTGGGCATCCACGGCATCGAAGTAATCCTTCGCGACCAGGACCTCGCGGGCCTTGCCGCCGGAGCCGGCCGAGACGAGGCCTTCGGCTTCCATCATGTCGACGAGCCGCGCGGCGCGGCTGAACCCGATGCGCAGGCGCCGCTGCAGGTACGAGATCGAGGCCTGGCCGCTCTGCACGACGATGCGGGCGGCCTCGTCGTAGAGGTCGTCCTTGTCGAACTCGATGCCCTCGGACGGCTTGTCCTCGGACGTGATCGACTCGTCGTAGCTCGGACGGCCCTGCTTGCGCAGGAAGCTGGCGAGCCGTGCGCTCTCCTGCTCGGAGATGTAGGGCCCGTGAAGGCGGATGTAGCGCGACGAGGCCGGCGGCAGGAACAGCATGTCGCCGCGTCCGAGCAGCTGCTCGGCGCCGTTGCCGTCGAGCACCGTCCGCGAGTCGATGCGCGAGGAGACGCGGTAGGCGATGCGCGACGGCAGATTGGCCTTGATCAGGCCGGTGATGACGTCGACCGAGGGACGCTGCGTCGCGAGAATCAGGTGAATTCCCACGGCGCGCGCCATCTGCGCCAGCCGGCAGATCGACTCCTCGACCTCGTTGCCGGCGACCATCATCAGATCCGCGAGCTCGTCGATCACGACGACGATGAACGGGAGCGCCTTCGGCCGCTCGCCTTGCGCCTCCGGCGGCAGCTCCTCGAGCATGTGCCGGATGTTCCGGTTGTACTGCTCGATGTTGCGGACGCCCTCCGCGGCCAGCGTCTTGTAGCGCTCCTCCATCTCGCGCACCGCCCAGCGCAGCGCGTTGCTGGCCTGCTTCGGATCGACGACGACCGGCGTGAGCAGGTGCGGGATGTCCTCGTACATCCCGAGCTCGAGCCGCTTCGGGTCGATCATGATCAGCCGCACGTCGTCCGGTGTGGCGCGGTAGAGGATGCTCGTGAGCATCGCGTTCAGGCCGACCGACTTGCCCGTGCCGGTCGAGCCCGCGATGAGCAGGTGCGGCATCGACGCCAGGTCCGCGAAGAACGGCTCGCCGTGGATGGTCTTGCCGAGCGCCAGCGTCAGCTTCGACGTCGACTTGCGGTAGGCCTCGGATTCCAGCTGCTCGCGCAGCGAGATCGTCTCCCGGACCTGGTTGGGCACCTGGATGCCCACCGTCGACTTGCCGGGCAGGCGGTCGATGATGATCGACTCCGCCTGGAGCGCGAGGCACAGGTCCTCGGCCAGGCCCGTGATCTTGCTGTACTTCACGCCGGCTTCCGGCTTGAACTCGAACGTCGTCACGACCGGGCCGGGGTGAATCTGGACGACCGATCCCTCGACCGAGAACTCGCGGCACTTGTCCTCGAGCAGCCGCGCGCCCTCCATCAGCTCGCGCTCGTCGATCTTGCGCTCGCTCTTCGGCGCGTCGAGCAGCGAGAGCGGCGGCAGCGTGAAGCCGCCCATCCGGCGCTCGACCGGCGTGCGTGCCGTGGCGTCGGATTCCTCGAGCGGCAGCGGCGGCGTGGTGATGCGCGCGCGCTCGCGCGGCGCAATCGGCGGGGCAGGGGCCGGCCGCGCGGGCGGGACGGGCCGGATCGCGGCCTCGCGCGCGGGCTCGGCCCCCCCGTCGTCGTCGGCCGGCTTCGCCCTGGCCTTCGCGCGTGCCGCGCGGGCGGCCGTCACGGCGGCCTGCGCGGCGTCGACCGATGCCGGAGGCGCGCCGGCCCGCCGCGTGTGCTTGGCGATCACTTCGCGCCGCTGCTGCTCCTTGTGGCGCTCCTCGCGCCACTCGGTGAACGCGTTCCACCAGCGGCGCGCCGCCTCCGTCGTCTGCTCGAACAGGGCCGCGAACGCGCGCCCGAAGGAGAACTGCGTCGTCAGGATGATCGCGAGCACGAGCAGCGTGAGGATGACGATGATCGAGCCGGCCCGGTTGAGGTACGCGGCCGATGCGCCGCCGATCCAGTCGCCGATGTAGCCGCCGGCGCGGAACGTCCGCCCGGCGAACTCCTCGCCCCCCAGCACCAGGCTGAGGAGCGCCGCGAGACAGCCGAGGAGCAGCGCGCCGCCGACCGCCTTCGTGTAGCCGGCGTCGACCGTGCGGCACCAGAAGAAGTTCCAGCCGAGCACGCCGAGCACCGCCGGCACGAGGAACGACGCGTAGCCCAGGAGCTGGAACGAGGCTTCGGCCAGGAAGGCGCCGACCAGCCCGACGAAGTTCGCCGGCGCGTGCGACGCCCCCGACGTGAAGAACCACGCCGGATCCGTGGGCTCGTAGGTCACGAGCGCGACGAGCCAGATGAGCGAGGCGCCGAAGAGCGCCACGCCGGCGATTTCACTGGCTCTGCGCGACAGGGTCGAGGCTGGGGCCACCGTGCAGGGTCTCCTAGATCTCCATGACGACCGGCAGGACGAGCGGGCGCCGGCCCGATCGCCGCTTGACGAAGCGGCGCAGTTCCACCTGAATCGCCTCGCGCAGCAGCCCGGGGTCCGTGCGCTGCTCCACGGAGAGCGCGGCGACGACGTCGGTGACGAGGCGGACGCCGTCGGCGACCAGCGCCTCGCGCGCCAGGTCGTCGACGACACCGCGCGTGATGATCTCGGGCGAGCCCGCCAGCTCGCCGTCCTGCTTCCGGATGGCGACCACCGGCAGCACGAACCCGTCGACCGCCAGGTGGCGCCGATCGCGCAGCACTTCGTCCGCCACCTCGCCGGTGCGCGTGTCGTCGATGAGCACGCGCCCCGTGTGCGCGCGTCCGACCACTTCGGCGTGTTCGGCCGTGATCTCGAGGATGTCGCCCGTTTCGATGAGCCGGACGTCCACCGCGCGCCCGCTGCCTTCCGCCATCTGCTGCGCAACCCGCCGGTGCTCGGCGAGCTGCCGGTACTCGCCATGGACCGGCACGACGAAGCGCGGCCGGACGAGCGAGTGCACCAGCTTCAGCTCCTCCTCGGAGCCGTGTCCCGAGACGTGCACGTGCTTGTGCGCTTCGGTGATCACCTGCGCGCCGCGGCGGGTCAGATGGTTGACCACGCGGCCGATGGCCTTCTCGTTGCCCGGGATCGCGCGCGCCGAGAAGACGATCGTGTCGCCCGGTCCGACCTTCACGTGGCGGTGGTCGTCGACCGCGATGCGCGACAGCGCCGACCGGGGCTCGCCCTGCGACCCGGTGCCGATGCAGAGCACGCGCTCGCGCGGGAGGTTGGGCACCTCGCTGTCACGGATCACCAGCCCTTCCGGCACGCGCAGATAGCCGAGCCGCTGCGCGACCTCCGTGTTGTCCACCATGCCCCGCCCGACGAACGCGACCCGGCGGCCGAAGCGTTCGGCCAGGCGCACGAGCAGCTGGATCCGGTACAGACTCGAGGCGAACGTCGTGACGACCAGCAGGCCGGTGGCCGACGTGAAAATCTCCTCGAACGCGCCGAGCACCTCGAGCTCGGATCCGGTGAAGCCCCGGCGATCGACGTTCGTGCTGTCGGCGAAGAGCGCCAGCACGCCGTCCGATCCGAGCAGCGCGAAGCGGTGCAGGTCGAAGTGCTCGCCGTCGATCGGCGTCTGGTCCACCTTGAAGTCGCCGGTGTGCACGATCGTGCCGACCGGCGTGTGCAGCGCCACGGCCACGCAGTCGGGCATGCTGTGCGTGACGCGGATGAACTCGATGCCGAACGGCCCGGCCGCGACGCGGTCGCCGGGAGCGATCACGCGCAGACGGTCGCCGGGATCGATCGCATGCTCGGCCAGCTTCGACTCGACGAGCGCCAGCGTCAGCCGGGTGCCATAGACCGGGCCGTCGACGAGCGGCCAGATGTACGGCACGCCGCCGATGTGGTCCTCGTGCCCGTGCGTCAGCACGAGCGCGTCCACCCGGCGCCCCTGCAGGTAGGTGAGATCCGGCACGACGAGGTCGACGCCGAGCAGCTCGGGGCCGGGGAACATCGCCCCGGCATCGATTACCAGCGTGCTCCCGCCGTGCGAGATCGCGAGCGTGTTCATGCCGAACTCGCCGACCCCGCCGAGCGCCACGACCTCGAGCGCACCGTTCGACAGACGAACCTCCCAGCGCACACAGCTCCCGGCCCCGGCAGACGGGAGCGGGAGTGGAAACCTGACCGCAGCCGGCAGCGCCGCCGCGGGGCTGCGACCGTCACGGGCGGGCGCCCGCGCGCCAGTCGCATCAGGCCGCTGGGACAGCCTGGTGATGGAAAGGCAGGAAAGCGGGAAAACTATACCAGAAAAGCCCCGATCGCGGGTGGAAGTTCCCGTCCCTCAGGCAGTTCGGTCCAGCGATGCCGCGAGCGCCAGCAGCTGCCCGGGGGAGAGCGTCTCCGGACGGACGTTCGGGGGAATGCCCGCACGCGCGAGAGCGTCGGCCACCGGCACGCCGGCCCGGGCCGCCGGGCCGCGCAGACCGTTGGCGACCATCTTGCGCCGGCTGCTGAAGAGTGCGCGCACGACCTCGTCGAACCGCGGGGGGAGCGACGGACGCCGATCCGCCGGGAGGAACGCCAGCCGGACGAGCGCCGACGTCACCTCGGGCGCCGGCCGGAACGCGCCCGGGGGCAGGGTCATGAGCCGTGCGGGCTCCGCCGCGAGCGCGACATGGATTGCCAGCGGGCCATAGTCGCGGCTGCCGGGACGGGCGACGATCCGGTCGACGACCTCACGCTGCAGCATCAGCGTCGCGTCGGCGAACAGATCGTGCCGCCGCTGGACCTCCAGCAGGCGGAACAGCACGGGGGTCGAGATGTTGTAGGGCAGGTTGCCCGCCACCCGGGTACCGCGCGGCAGCCCTAGGCCGGCGAGGTCGATCGACAGCACGTCCCCTTCGACGACCTGCAGGTTCGGGATCGCCGCGGCCCGCAGCGCGGCCGCGAGATCGCGATCGACTTCGACCGCCACGAGGGCGGCGGCGCGGCTGGCGAGCGGCCGGGTGATGGCGCCCGTACCCGGGCCGATTTCGAGGAACGTCTGATCCGGCTGCGGCGCGATCGCGTCGACGACGCGCACCGCCCATCGCGGCTCCAGGAAGTGCTGGCCGAAGCGCCGCCGGGCGCGGTGACGTCCCGGCACGGTTCTGGGCCCGGTCACGACTCCTGTCCCGGCGGGCCTTCCTCGCCCCCGTACCAGAACTCGTCCTCGATGGCCTCGATTTCCTCCTCGCTCAGCCCGAAGAAGTGGCCCGCCTCGTGGATGAGCGTCAGGCAGACTTCCTCGAACATCTCGTCCTCGTCCTCGAAGGCCTCCTCGAGCGGCCGCTGGTAGATGACGATCCGGTCGGGAAGGGTATTGCCGTGAGCCCAGCCGCGCTCGGTGAGCGGCGTGCCCTGGTACAGCCCGAAGATGGTCTCGTCCTGGGCGAAGCCCATCTCCTCCAGCAGGTCCGGCGACGGCTCGTCCTCGATGACGACCTCCACGTTCTCCAGGCGCTCACGGAAGTGCCGCGGAATCGCCAGGAGCGCATCGTCGACGAGCTGTTCGAACTCGCGCCGGGTCATCGGGCGGCCCGCTTCTTCGGGGCTCCGCGCTTCGGACGCGCGGAAGACGGGGATTGTCCAAGCGAGAGGTAGTAGCGGCAGAGATCGCGCGCCGCGCACCGGTCGCACGCCGGCTTCGGCCGGCAGATCCGGCGGCCGTGCAGGATCAGCGTGTCGCTCGCGCGTGTCCACCGGGCGGGCGGCAGCCGCTCGCCGATCTGCCGCTCGACGACGTCGGGATCCTCGCTCGTGGCGATCCCCAGCCGGTTCGCGACGCGCAGCACGTGGCGATCGACGGCGAAGCCGGGGACGCCCAGTGCATGGCCGAGCACGACGTTGGCCGTCTTGCGTCCGACGCCCGGCAGGCGGGTCAGCGCCTCCATGCTGGCCGGCACCTCGCCGCCGTGCTTCTCGACGATCGCGCGCGCGGCACCGACGATGGCCTTGCTCTTCTGCCGGAAGAAGCCGGTCGTGACGATGAGCGTCTCGACGTCGGGGAGGCTCGCAGCGGCCAGCGCGGCCGGACTCGGAAAGCGCGCGAACAGGACGGGCGTCACCTGGTTCACCCGGGCATCCGTCGACTGCGCGGACAGGATGGTCGCCACCAGCAGTTCGAACGGCGTCCGATAGGCGAGCTCCGTGTCCGCGTCGGGGTGCTGGCGCTCGAGACGATCGAGGATGGCGCGGGTGATCCGCGCCGGATGCGGGTCGGCCACGCGGCTCTCCGGACGTCAGTGCACCGGGGCGGCCGGACCGGACCCGGCGGCGCGCAGGTGCTCCTGCAGCGCGGCCACGAGGGTCTGGACCACCTGGAAGGGAAGCACGATCCGGGCGCGCACCGGCGCCGGCACGCGCACCTCCCGATTCGGCGAGTCGTTCAGCTGGCGGATCTGGTCGTCGGCGAGCGGCTGCACTTCGCAGAACGACAGCGTGACGTCGAAGGGCGTCTGGGCGATGGCGCAGAAGTTCGCGTACACCCGATCCGGCGCGTCGCGGTCGTCGGGCACGATGGTGAAGTTGATCGCGCGCGTTTCGTCGGCCATGTCCGCCAGTGTAACCCCGATGACGGCCGGCTCCCGGGCCACCCGGGTCCCGCGACGGTCAGTACCGGCGCATCACGCCGACGACGACCCCCTGGACCTGCACCGTCGCGGCCGGGACGACGATCGGCTCCATCGTCGGGTTGGCGGGCTGGAGCCGGATGCGGTCGTGCTCCCGGTAGAACTTCTTGAGCGTCGCATCGCTGCCGCCGAGCAGCGCGATCACCATCTCGCCGTTCTCGGCCGTGCGCCGGTCCTCGACGATGACGTAGTCGCCGTCGCGAATCTGCTCGTCGATCATCGAGTTCCCCCGCACGCGCAGGACGTACGTTTCACGCCGACCGACGAGGTCTTCGGGGACGGCAATCGTCTCGGTCCCGGCCACCGCCTCGATCGGGGCGCCGGCGGCGACGTAACCGAGCATCGGCAGCTCGACCGCGCGCGTGCCCACGCGGGTGGGGACGAGCTCGACCGAGCGGCTGCGGTTCCACGCGCGCTTGATGAACCCCTTCTCCTGCAGATTCGTGAGGTGCTTGTGCACCGTCGCGAGCGAGGACAGGTTGAACCGGCGCCCGATCTCCTCGAGGCTCGGTGCGTAGCCGTGCCGCTGGATGAACTCGTTCAGGTAATCCAGGATCTCGCGCTGCCGCTTGGTCAGAGGCTTCATGCGGCGGCATGGTACGCAAACAAAAGGCGAAAATCAACCCGGCCGTCCCCGTCGCGGCCTGCGTACCGTGCAATACCCGCCGCGCAGGGAGCGCCGGGGAGGCGCCTGCGCGCGTGCTAGCATCCTCATCCGTGCGAATTCCGTTCGAGTTGCTCCCGCCCGGCAGCCGTCCGTTCGACGTGGTCGGGCTCGGTCAGAACAGCATGGACCTGCTGGCGGTGGTCAGCGAGTTCCCACGGAGCAACTCGAAACAGCGGATTACGCGCTTCGCGAAGCTTCCCGGCGGACAGGTGGCCTCGGCCATGGTCTGCTGCGCGCGCCTGGGCTGGCGGGCCCGATACGCCGGCCGCTTCGGACCGGACGAGCTCGGCCAGCTCGGCATCCGCAGCCTCGAGGAGGAGGGGGTCGACGTCTCGGCCGTCCAGATCGTCGACGCGCCGACGCGCTTCGCGATGGTGCTGGTCGACGAGCGCACCGGCGATCGGACGGTGCTGTGGGACCGGCATGCCGCGCTGGTCGTCAAGCCCGGCGACATCGACGACGATGTCTGGACGAGCGGGCGGGTGCTGCACGTCGACTGCGAGGATGTCCCTGCGGCGACCACGGCCGCGCGCCGCGCGCGCGAGTCGGGCGCGCTGACGGTGATCGACGTCGAGGCCGTGCTGCCGGGGGTTCCGGCCCTGCTGCGGCACATCGATGTGATCATCGCGTCGGAGGGATTCCCCGAGCGGCTGACCGGTCACAAGGACACGGGGTCCGCGCTGGCCGCCATGGCGCGCGAGTACATGCCCGTGGTCGCGTGCGTGACGCTCGGGTCGGCCGGGAGTCTGGCCATCTGCCAGGGGCGGGAGATCCGGACGCCGGCCTTCGACGTTCCCGTGGTCGACAGCACCGGGGCGGGAGACGCGTTCCGCGGCGGGTTCATCAGCGGCTATCTCCAGACGGGGACCGTCGCCGAGGTCGAGGACGTGCTGACGTTCGCCACGGCGGTGGCGGCGCTGAAGTGCCGTTCGCTGGGGGCCCGCGACGGCCTGCCGCGCCCCGCGGACGTCGAAGCCTTCCTGCGGCGGTGACCGCGCGGGCTGCCGCCCCGTGGTACCATGAGGTGAACGCCTGCCGGAGCTCGTCCATGCGCAGTACGCCCCTCTCGGCCCGCCGTCTCGTCGCGGCCGCCGTCCTCGCGGTGCTGCCGATCGGCGCCGCCGTCGCGTCCGGCCGCTGGTCCCGTGCCGACGCAGATGCGCTACAGCAGAAGCTCATGCAGATCGCGCTGAACGGGATGGCCCAGGAGCCCGCCGCCCGGCGCGTCACCGTCCTCGAGCGCGAAATCAACGCCTATCTCGCTGTCCACGTCCTCATGCCCGACGGCATCGTCGATCCCGTCGTGCGCCTGCTCCCGGAGAACCGGCTGTCGGGGCGCGCCACCGTCGATCTCGATGCGATTCGCGCGGGCCAGCCGGAGCAGAGTGCGCTCAGCCCGTGGGCGCTCCTGCGGGGCAAGGTGCCCGTCGAGGCGATCGGTACCCTGAAGACCGGCGGCGGCGTCGGGGCGTTCACGCTGGAGTCCGCAACCATCGGCGGCGTGCCGGTCCCGAAGACCGTCCTGCAGCAGGTCGTCGCGTACTACTCGCGCAGCGAGGCGCAGCCGGACGGCGTCGACTTCGAAGCGCCGTTCAAGCTCCCCGCGCGCATCCGCGAGATCCGCACGGGGCAGGGGCACGCGCTGGTCGTGCAGTAGCGGCATGCGGGATCCGGACGCCTGGCTGGCCACGCCGCTCCAGTTCCTGAAGGGTGTGGGGCCGCGGAAGGCGGCCGACTTCGCGCGGGCCGGCCTGCACACCCTCGAAGATCTGCTCTACAGATTTCCCCTCCGCTACGAGGACCGCGGCCGGTTCCAGACGATCGGCTCGCTGCGCGAGGGGCAGACCGTCTCGATTCTCGGCGACGTCATCACGTGCGGGCTGCGCGGGACCCGCCGCCCGGGCCTGCGGATTTTCGAGGCGCTGCTGCGCGACGGCAGCGGCACGGTCCGCCTCGCGTGGTTCAACTCGCCGTTCCTGCGCGATCAGATCCGGCCGGGGACCCGGCTGGTCGTCTACGGCACGTTCGAACGGAATCCCTACAGCGGCCTGCAGATCACCAACCCGCAGTTCGAGATCGTCGACGCCGACGAGGTCGAGACGCTGCACACCGGGCGCATCGTCTCGATCTACGAGCGGGCGCGCTCGATCACGCCGAAGATGCAGCGCCGTCTCGTGGCCGATGCGCTCGAGGGCATGCCGGAGTCGCTTCCCGATCCGCTGCCCCCGGAGATTCGGGCGCGGCTCACGCTGCCGCCGCGCGCCGAGGCGCTCGCCGGGGCGCATTTTCCGCCGGCCGGGACGTCGCTCGACGAGCTGAACCGCTTCCGCACGCCGGCGCAGCGCCGGCTGATCTTCGAGGAGTTCTTCCGCTTCCAGGTCGGCCTGCTCCTGCGGCGGCGGGAGGCGGATGCCGAGCGCAAGCCGCACACGATCCGCGTGGACGACCGGATCCGCGACGCTCTGCGCAGCGTGCTGCCGTTCCGCCTGACGGCGGGCCAGCGCCAGGCGCTGAAGGAGATCGGGGAGGACATGCAGCGGCCGCAGCCGATGAACCGGCTGCTGCAGGGAGACGTCGGCGCGGGCAAGACGATCGTCGCGGCGCTGGCGGCGGTGCTCGCGATGGAGAACGGGCTGCAGGTGGCCTTCATGGCGCCGACCGAGATCCTGGCCGAGCAGCACTTCGGGACCCTGCAGCGGCTGCTCGGCGGCACCCGGTTCCGGCTGGGCCTGTTGACCGGCAGCGTGCCGGCCGCGACGCGGCGTCATCTGGCGCGTCAGGCCGCGGCAGGCGAGATCGATCTGCTCGTCGGCACCCACGCGCTCGTCCAGGAGTCGACGACGTTCCGCGCCCTGGGGCTGGCGATCGTCGACGAGCAGCACCGGTTCGGCGTGCTCCAGCGCGCGACGCTGCGCGCGAAGGGCCTCGGGGCCGACATGCTGGTGATGACGGCGACACCCATCCCGCGCACGCTGGCGCTCACGACGTACGGTGACCTCGACGTGTCGAGCATCCGCGAGCTGCCGCCGGGGCGGCAGCCGGTCCGCACGATCGCGAAGCCGGGATCCCGCCGCGACGACATCCACCGCTTCGTCCGCGAGGAGCTGGAGCGCGGACGCCAGGCGTACGTCGTCTACCCGATCATCGAGGAATCGGAGAAGGTGGACATCCGCGCGGCGACCGAGATGGCGGACACGCTCGCGCACGAGGTCTTCCCGGCGTTCCGCGTGGCGCTGCTGCACGGGCGCATGAAGGCGGACGCCAAGGATCGCACCATGCGAGCCTTCGCCGCCGGAGAGATCCAGCTGCTCGTGTCGACGACCGTCGTCGAGGTCGGCGTCGACGTGCCGAACGCGACGGTGATGATCGTCGAGCACGCCGAGCGGTTCGGGCTGGCGCAGCTGCACCAGCTGCGCGGGCGCGTCGGGCGCGGCGAGCATGCCAGCACCTGCATCCTGGTATACGAGCCGCCGCTGTCGGACGCCGCGCGCGAGCGGCTGAAGGTGATGACCGACACGACCGACGGCTTCCTGATCGCGGAGAAGGATCTCGAGCTGCGCGGATTCGGCGATCTGTCGGGCACGCGGCAGTCGGGGATGCCGGCGCTGCGGCTCGGCGACCTCCGGCGCGATTTCGCGATCATGGCGCAGGCCCGCGACGAGGCGGCGCGATGGCTGGACGAGCGTCCCGAGGGCGAGGTGCTGGAGACGCTGCGCAGGACGTGGGGCGAGCGGTTCGGACTCGTCGAGGTGGGATGAGACGCGGCGGCACGCGCGGTCATGCATCGCGCGCATCACGGTCTCCCGTCTCGCGCACGGGTCTGCGAATCATCGCCGGCCGGCTGAAGGGGCGCCGGCTGCTGACGCCGGACTGGGAGCCCCTGCGGCCGACCGCCGATCGGCTGCGCGAGACGCTGTTCAACGTGCTCCGCGACGCGATCCCCGGCGCGCGCGTGCTCGACGCGTTCGCGGGCACCGGCGCGCTCGGGCTCGAGGCGATCAGCCGCGGCGCGGCGCACGTGACGTTCGCCGACGTCGACCGTCGCGCGCTCGATCTGATCGCCGCGAACATCGGACGGACCGGTGTGGCGGAGGGCTATACTATTGTGCGCGCCGATCTGGCGCGCGGCGGCGCGGCGTTCGCGCCGCAGTTCGACGTCGTGCTCGCCGATCCACCGTACGACATGCCGCCCGCACCGATTCTCGCCGGACTGTCCGACGCCGTCGTGGACGGCGGGCTCGTGGTGCTCGAGCACGCGCGCCGGATCGCGGCGCCCGGCCACGCCGGGGCGCTGCGGCGTACGCGGCTGCTGGAGGCGGGGGACAGCGCACTGTCCTTCTACCGCCGCGAGCCGGACGCGGCGACCGCCGGAGACCCGGGGGCGCCGCCAGCGGAGGACGACGGGGACGCATGACGACGGCCGGCCGCGTGGCGATCTGTCCCGGGTCCTTCGATCCGCTGACCCTGGGACACGTCGATCTGGTGCGCCGCGCGGCGGCGCTGTTCGAGCGGGTCGTGATCGGCGTGCTCGTCAACGAGCAGAAGCAGCCGCTGCTGGCGGACCACGATCGCGTGGCGCTGGCGCGCGCCGTCTTCGTCGGCGAGCCGCGGATCGAGGTGGAGACGTTCGGCGGGCTGCTCGTCGACTTCGCCCGGCAGCGCGGCGCGCGCGTGATCGTGCGCGGGCTGCGCAGTGCGGCCGATTTCGACTACGAGAGCCCGATGGCGCTCATGAACCGGCGGTTGTACGAGGAGCTCGAGACCGTGTTCCTCGTGCCGTCGCCCGATGTGCACGCGATCAGTTCGCGGCTGGTGAAGGAGATCTGGCGCCTCGGCGGCGATATCGGCGGGCTGGTCCCGCCGCCGGTCGAAGCGCATCTGCGCGCGCTGCGCGCGAAGAAGTGAGGCATCACATGCTGGCGGAACGGATGAGACGGGTGTCGGCCTCGCCGACCCTCAAGGTGCTGGTCGAAGCCGACAAGCTGCGCCAGCAGGGCATCGACGTCGTCGAGTTCGGGGCCGGAGAGCCCGATTTCCCGACGCCGGACCACGTGAAGGCGGCCGCGCACGCCGCCATCGACGCGAACTTCACGAAGTACACGCCGGCTGCGGGCACGGCGGACCTGAAGAAGGCGATCTGCGCCCGCTACGCGCAGGACTACGGGATCGACTACGGGCCGTCCGAGGTGATCGTCACCGCCGGCGGCAAGCAGGCGCTCTACAACGTCGCCGTCGCGATCTTCGGGGCGGGTGACGAGGTGATCACGCACGCGCCGTGCTGGCCGACGCTGCTCGAGCAGGTGAAGCTCGCCGACGCGACGCCGGTCGTCGTCAACACGCGCGCCGAGGACGGCTTCGCGATCACCGCGCAGGCGCTGCTCGATGCCATCACGCCGGCGACCAAGGCGATCCTGATCAACTCGCCGTGCAACCCGACCGGCGCGCTGATGACCGAGGCGGAGCTGACGACACTGGTCGACGGCATCGGCGATCGGCCCATCTACGTCATCCTCGACCTCTGCTACGAGCAGCTGATTTACGAGCCGGTCCCGCACAACCTGCCGAAGGTCCTGGCGGAGCGCATGCGGGACCGCGCGATCCTCTGCGGGTCGGCGTCGAAGTCGTATGCGATGACGGGGTGGCGCTGCGGCTGGGCCCTCGGCCCCGCGTCGGTCATCGGCGCCGCCAACGCGCTGCAGAGTCACTCGACCTCGAACGTCTGCTCGATCTCGCAGAAGGCCACGGTGGCCGCGCTGCAGGGGCCGGACTCGACGGTCAAGACGATGCTCGAGGAGTACCGGCGCCGCCGCGATCAGCTGCACGCCTGGCTCACCGCCGACCCGCGGATCAAGTGCGTGAAGCCGGCCGGCGCGTTCTATCTCTTCATCGACATCTCGGCGCTGCTCTCGCCGGACGGGATCCGGACGTCGGCCGAGTTCGCGGAGCGGCTCCTGCGCGAGGCGCACGTCGCGCTCACGGCCGGAGAGGCGTTCGAGGCGCCGGGCTTCCTGCGCATCTCGTATGCGACGTCGATGGAGCAGCTGCGCGAAGGGGTCTCGCGGATCCAGCAGTTCATCGGCAAGCTCGAACAGGCCGGCCAGGTGCCGGCCGTGACGGCGCGATCCTGATCGCCGGCCGCGGAGGCGGGCCGCACGCCGGCCTCCGCGGCGCCATCCCGTGCGGGCCGCCCGTGGGCGGCCGCACAGACCGCCCGCATGATCTCCCCCGACGTCGTCCGCGGACTCGAAGGCATCACCGGCACCGCATGGGTCCGGCGTGACGACGCGTCCCGGCTGAAGTACGGCACCGACGCGCTGCTGCGTGGATACCCGGCCGACATCGTCGTCATTCCCGGAGATGCCGGGGAAGTGGCGGCGGTGATGCGGCTCTGTGCGCGCCATCGCGTGCCAGTCGTCCCGCGCGGCGCCGGCACCGGATACACCGGTGGCGCCGTGCCGCTGTCCGGCGGCGTCGTGCTCAGCCTCGAGCGGTTCACCCGCATTCTGGAGATCGATCCAGCCAACCTCCTGGCCGTTGTCGAGCCCGGGGTGATCACGGCCGATCTGCAGGCGGCCGTCGAGGCGCACGGGCTGTTCTACCCGCCGGACCCGCAGAGCCTGAAGGAGTCGTCGCTCGGCGGGAACGTCGCGGAGTGCGCCGGCGGCCCGCGCGGCTTCAAGTACGGCGTGACCCGCCGCTACGTGCTGGGGCTCGAGGCCGTCCTGCCGACCGGGGAAGTGATCCGGACCGGCTCGAAGGCCGTGAAGAACGTCGTCGGATACGACCTGACGCAGCTGCTGGTCGGTTCCGAGGGCACGCTCGCCGTGATCACGCAGATCGTGCTGCGCCTCGTGCCGAAGCCGCCGGAGGCGGCGACGCTGCGCGCCTGCTTCGCGGACGTGCCGACGGCTGCCGAGGCGGTGAGCGCGCTCATCCGGCGGCGTGTCGTTCCCGCGACGCTGGAGATCGTCGACCGCGATTCCCTCGAGGCGGTGGCCGCCCACACGGGGGAGCGCCTCGCGCCGGACGATACGGGCGCGCTGCTCCTGATCGAAGTGGACGGCAGCGCAGCGGCGGTCCTCGCGGAGGCGCGCGAGGTCGAGGCCGCCTGCCGCGAGGCGGGAGCGATCGAAGTGCTGTCGGCGCGGACGGCGGGCGAGCGTGAGGCGCTGTGGCGCGTGCGGCGCGAGCTGTCCTATGCGCTGCGGCCGATCGCGCCGCGCAAGATCAACAACGACGTCGTCGTCCCGCGCGGCCGGGTGCCGGAGCTGTTCGCGCTCGTCGAGCGGCTGCGATCGGCGTTCCGGCTGCGCATCCCGGCATTCGGCCATGCCGGCGACGGCAACATCCACGTCAACATCATGATGGACCCGGACGATCCGGACGAGCTGGCGCGATCGGAGCAGGCCGTGCGCGCACTGTTCGAGGGGGTTGTCGCGCTCGAAGGCTCCATCAGCGGCGAGCACGGCATCGGGTTCTCGAAGGCGCCGTATCTCGGGCTCGAGCTGTCGCCGGAAGCCATCGCACTGATGCGGCGCATCAAGGCCGCGTTCGACCCACAGGGGATCCTCAACCCCGGCAAGATCTTTCCGGAGTGACCGCGGCGATCAGCGGTTGGTGACGAGCAGGACGCGCTCGAGATCGCGCGTCTGGTCGGGATCCAGCAGCGTCCGCAGCTTGACCGCCGACGCGTTGAAGTAGAGCACTTCGCCGAGCGTGCGGGTCTGCACGCCGTAGTCGGCCGAGACGCGCGCGAGCTCGTCGGCGCCGATGACGCACAGCACCGGGTCGGGGGAACGCAGGTACGCGGCGACTTCCTCTTCCGACGTCAGATCCCCCTGCTTCAGGCCGGTGTAGAAGATCAGGTTCCGGACGAACACCCGGAAGGTCGCAATCGGCTCGCCGCGCTGACGCTGAGTCTCGACGATGGCGGCCATGTCCTGCACCGGGTCGCGACCGGCGGGGGAGAGACCGTACTGGAGCCCTCCCAGCAGCAGCGCGCCGGCCACCGCGATCGCCGGCGGGACGAATCGCGACTGCGGCGCGAGCGCGGCGCCGCCGGCCACCAGCGCGGCCGCCACGATCGCGACGATCGCCGCGGACACGAACATCTCCGGCACCATGACGATGAGCGGCCGGGCGTTGTGGAGCAGCGCCGCCAGCGTGAGCAGCAGCAGGGCAACGATGGCCGCGGCTCCCTGGAGCAGCGGATCGCGGCCGCCGCCGCGGGCCTCCAGCCGCGCCCGCAGCGCCATGGCCATCAGCAGGGCCAGCGGCGGCAGGATCGGCAGGATGTAGCGGGGCTGCTTGCCGATCGAGATCGTGAAGAACAGGAGCGGCCCGGCGGCCCACCAGATCAGCTGCCAGACGAGGGGCGACAGCCGGCGCGCCCCCGTCATGACGCGGCGGAGCGGCGGGATCACGGCTGCCGCCAGCGGGCTCCAGGGGAGCATGCCGCCCAGGACGATGGGCAGGTAGAACCAGATCGGACGCGGATCGTTGAACCGATCGGTCGCGAAGCGCTCGAGGTTGTCGCCGATGAAGAAGCTGTCGAGGTACGCGCGCCCATGCACGACGGCCATCGCGACGTACCAGGGCACCCCGACGAGCAGGGCGATGCCGGCCGCGGCGGCGATCCCGCGCAGGTGCCCGCGCAGGCGGCCCCTGGCCTGCCACCAGGCCGGCGCGACGACCAGTGCGGGAATGATGATCCCCAGCGGGCCTTTCGTCAGGAATCCGCTGCCGGCCGCGAACCCGGCGAGCAGCCACCAGCGCAGCGCGCCCCGGGGTTCCCCGGCGATGGCGACCAGTGTCGCGTAGATGGTCAGGGTGATGAAGAACGCCAGCGGCAGGTCGGGCAGCGACAGCCGGCCGATCGAGAAGTAGCCGAAGCTGGTCGCGACGATGGCGCCGGCGAGGAGCGCGGTCGGCTCGTCACGCCAGCGGCGTGCCGCGGCCGCGGTGACGAGCGCGAGCCCGACGCCGGCGAGGGCGGACCAGAGCCGCGCCTGCCATTCGCCGACCCCCGCGATGGCATACGTCGCGGCGACGAACCAGTAGAACAGAATCGGCTTCTGGAAGCGCGTCTCGTAGTTGTAGTAGGGCGTCAGCCAGTCGCCGCGCTCCATCATCTCGCGCGCAGCCTCGGCATAGAACGCCTCGTCCGAGTCGCCGATGGCCGGCCTGCCCAGGCCGGCGAGAAAGGTCACGCCGCAGAGGAGCAGCAGGAGCAGGGTCGCGCGCCGCACAACCCGACGATTGTATATTGGGCCTGCGGGTCACCGATGCCGAATCCCAGTTCCAGGCGCCGCGTCGCCGTGATCGGCGCGTCCACCGATCGCCGCAAGTTCGGCAACCGCGCCGTCCGTGCCTACCTGCGTCAGGGCCACGAGGTGTTTCCGATCAACCCGCACGAGCGCGAGATCGAGGGGCTGCCGGTCCATGCGTCAGTGCTCGACGTGCCCGGGCCGATCGACATGGCAACCTTCTACGTCCCGCCGGCGATCGGTCTGGCCGTGATCGAGGAGGTGGCGGAAAAGGGGATCCGCGAGGTCTGGCTGAATCCGGGCAGCGAGAGCCCGGCACTCGCGGCGCGCGCCCGCGAGCTCGGCATCGAGGCCATCGAAGCCTGCAGCATCGTCGCGATAGGCGAACTGCCGATCTGAGCTGAGGCGCGCTGGCGTTCGCGGCGGGGCGGCTCCGGGCACCGGGAGCACGCGTCCACGCCTGCTCCCCGTGCCGGCGGCAGTGGTCGTCAGCGCTTTCGCAGACGCGTCTGGGTGTTGGTCAGCTCGCCAACCAGCACGTATCCGGTGGCGGTCGACGC
>CAYUPN010000014.1:0-63195 GCA_964446605.1 uncultured Bifidobacteriaceae bacterium
GTCTCGCCTCCGCGCTGCGCGCGTCGGCGGATCAGGACTTCGGGCGAAGCGGGGTCCCGCGCACGATGACCGACACGTGCGCGAGGTCGTCGAAGACGACACGCTCGCCGGAGTCCGGGAAATGGAGTCCGGTGATCGCGCCGGACGCGTCGGACACCGGCGTGACCACCGGCGCCGGCGTGTCACCGCGCGCCGGCGCGAGCACGGTGAACAGTCTGACCGGCGTGTGCACGCGGTCGGCCGAGAACACCAGTGCCGGCGCGGGCTCCCAGCAGCCGTAGTCCCGGGAGTACCACCCTTCCGGCGGAGCGTCGGCGCCGCAGGTCAGGCGCACGCCGAGCGCGACCGGGGCGACCGGCACGATCCAGAGTCCGCCGCCGGCAGGCGTTCGCGCCCGCACCGACCGGCCCGCAGGGGAGAGCGTGACGCCGCTGGCGAACTGGAAGCGCACGTCCACCCGGTGCGAACCGGCGCCGAGCAGATCGTCGACGACGATCCAGTAGCGCTCCCTGCGAAAGAAGACGCGGCGGCGATGCGTGAGGCGTCCCCCTTCGCCGCTCCAGGCGTCGTGTTGCGCGTCGACGTAGTCCCAGCGCGGCGTCGCGTGCCAGTGCCGGAGCAGCACGGCGGGGCGGTCCCCCTCCCATGAGAACGGACCAGCCGGGTTCGCGTACTCGCCGCCATCGACGACCACGGTCGAATGCGCCGCGGCGGATCGGAAGTGATTGCGCCAGCGGAGGTCGCGCGTGTAGCACCCCGTGCCCGGGTCGACGATGCAGGGTTCGCCGAAGGGGGAGACCTGGATCGCGAGGAGGTCGGCGTGGCCGTGCCCGCCGCTCACGTGGCACCCGAGCGGACCGACGTCCATGACGAGCTGGTGTGCGTCCCGCTTCCAGGAATCGCGCAGCACGGCGTAGCCCGACGTGAACAGGCGGGAGGGCTGTCCGGCCGGTGGGCGCTGCTTCCGTTCCGCCAGCGCCTCCGGTCCCGCGAGCCAGAGCGCCTCGGCCGTTGCGCCGCCCGCGAACCAGGCGTACTCGGGTCGATCGAAAGCTACCGCCGCGACCCCGAAGACCCCGCGGCAGTCGTCCTGGCCTCGTACCGCGAGCGGAAGCAGCCAGCCGCCGTCCGCATCGCCGATCTGCGGCATCCCGCCGTCGGGCCGGCAGAGCGCGAGCAGGCTGTCGAGCAGCCGCTCGACGCGCGCGGTCACGGGCGCCGGAACCGGAATGCCGTTGCGCCTCGCCAGCAGCAGGAAGTGCAGGTAGATCTCTGCCGTGTAGCGCTGGTAGCAGGTCGCGTGCTCGAAGTAGATGCCGTCCTGCCGGATCTGCCGCTCCGACTGATCGATGAGGATGCGGCGGCCCAGCTCGCGCCAGCGCCGCGCGCGGCCGGTGCGCAGCAGCACGCCGGCGTAGAAGAGTCCGAGCGCCTCGCCGGTCAGGTGCGTGTTCGGCGAAAAGTAGTACGACAGGTAACGCGAGACGTGCTCGGCCTGCCGGGCCGCCGCTGCCGCGATTTCCTGCTGCAGCCGCGGGGTCATCGCCGGCGCGTCGCGCAGCAGCGCGAGCGTCCAGCACCACGCGATCAGCCGGAAGGCGGCTTCGAGGCTGCTGCCCCAGTTCAGCCCGATGCCCGGCGGGTTGTCTGCCACCCAGGTGCGGAAGGCCTCCGCGGCGCGTCGCGCGTACCGGTCGTCCCCGGTGAGCCGGTACGCCTGCGCGAGGGTCACCAGCCACTGATGCCGGCTGAGCTCCCAGGTCACCTTGCTGTCACCGACGGCATCGGCGTCGAGCGGATCGATCGTGCCCCAGTGCGTGCGCGGTGCCCGCCGGCCGTTCACCGGGTCGAGGTGCCAGTCGATCGGCTCGCCGAACGCGAGTCCTTCATAGCCCAGCAGGTCGAACCGCCCTGCCATCAGCCGGTCGGCGCGGATGAGAATGTCTGCCGCGGCGTCGGGACAGGCCGCTCTGACCATCCCCGGGATCGCCGGATCCATCGCGCCCGCGAAGAAGCGCCCCGCAAACGGATCGGCGGTCCTGACAGCAGCGGGTGGATGGTGGACGGCGACATCGTCACCGATGCCGATCGCGGCGCCGGGAGCCGCGCCCCAGGCGCGCTCGACCAGCTTGCCGGCTTCCTGTCGTGCCCGGTAGAGCAGTTCCACCGGACCCGGAACACGCCGTGGTACGAGTGTCGGCACGTCAGTCCTCGGTTTGTCGTGCGGCGGTGGACGCCGCGGGCCGCCGGTTCACCGGCGTTCGGGGGCCGCCGTCAGCACGGGCCTGAAGCCGACCTTGGCGGCCAGCGAGGCGACCTGCTGCCACTCCTCGGTCCTCGGCACCCGCAGCGCGAGGACGAAGGCGGCGTAGACGATCCCGGCCGACACGGCGCAGGCCGCGAGAATCGCCGCCGCTGGCGCGCCGATCATCGCGAACCTGACGGCGGCGGCCGCGAGGCCGGCGGCCGTCGCCGCCACGGTGACCTTGCCGACGTCGCCGAGCAGCGGGGCGTCCGCACGCGTCACGTGCAGCACCCGTGCCGCCTTCCAGGCGATCAGCAGCCGCTCCAGCAGGTTCGTGCCGACCACCACGCTGATGGCGCCGATCAGGCCGAAATACCGCAGGCCGAACCAGAGCGCGACGACCATCAGCACGGTCGACACCACCCGCATCCGCACCAGGAAGAACCGGTGCTCGGCGTATGCCCGGATGACGGCGTCACACGCGGTCGTCGGGATCGAGAACGGGATGAGCAGGATGTTGATCGCGAAGATCGGCCACGCAGCCAGGTACTGCGTGGTGAAGAGCACGGCGATGAGCTCCTGCCCGGCGACCGCCAGCAGCGCGAAGAGCGGGAAGTACACGATGGCGAGCTTGCGCATCGCTTCGGCCGCGAGACGGATGATGTCGGTGCGGCGCCCGTCCTTCTGCAGCTGGCTGACTCGCGGAATCAGCACCGAGCCGACCGATTCGTTCATGATGCCGAGCAGCGGCATCTCGAAGCAGCCGATGGCGTAGATCGCGAATGTCGCGGCGTCGAACCGGTGCGCGACGAGGTACTTGTGCAGGTCGATTTGCACCCAGTAGAGGAGACCGGCCGCGCCGAGCGGCAGCGCGTAGGTCAGCTGCGCGCGCAGCATCCCCCAATCCCACGCCCGCCAGACGCCCGGGAACCTCGACCAGACGTAGACGGCCAGCGCCGTCGACTGCACCACGCCGTGCACCGCCGCGGCGAGCACGACCGCGTGGACCGTTCCCCAGACGAACGCCGCCACCCAGAGGCACACCGCCTTGCTCAGCTGGAGCAGGACGATGCTGGACGCCGCGATCCGCGGTTCGCCGTTGGCGACCGCGAGCGTCTCGAGGCACGACGAGGGAATCCACAGGAGGATGACCAGGCCGATGAGCGGCGCGTACCCGACGAGCTGCGGATCCCCGAACAGCGTAACGAGCAGGCCCGGCCGGACGATCAGCAGCGCCGCGGCCACGCCCGAGAGCGCCGCGTGGAACAGCAGGATGTTGAGCGCGACACGCTCCCGCCGCGCGCGCAGGCGCGGCAGGAAGTAGTAGGCGCTCATCCCGAAGCCCAGCGGCAGCAGCATCACCGCCGTGCTGATGACGAGGAAGAGCTGCTTGTAGACGCCGAAATCGTGCTGCGAAAGGCGCCGCACGAGCAGCACCGGCAGCAGGAACATCACGCCGTAGCCGAGCGTCTTGCCGACCAGCAGCCACAGGGCGCTGGTCGTGAGCGAGGGCTCCGGTCGCCTCGTGTCGGTCATGCGCACCGCCGCGGCGAGGTGGTGCACTCCCGGTACACCGACTCCCACGCGCCGGCGACGCCGGTCCACGTGTAGCGGCCGAGTGCCGCGCGGGCGCGGCGCGCGCGGGCGGCCGCTTCGTGTGGCCGCTCGAAGATCCGCAGCACCCCCTCGGCCAGCGCCGCCGGATCTTCCGGCGGCACGAGCGTGCCGAGTTCGCCGTCGCGCAGCATGTCGGCGATGTCTCCGGTGCCGGTGGACACGACCGGCAGCCCCGCGGCGAACGCTTCGAGAATCGACACGGGCTGGTTGTCGAGCGTGGACGCGTTGACGAAGACGCCGGCCCGGTCGAGCAGCGCGGGCATCCCGGCGGGCGGCACCGCACCGGCGAACCGGATCGCGTCGGCGACGCCCAGCTCCGAGGCCAGCGCGCGCAGCATCCGCTCCTGGCTGCCGCTCCCCGCGATCGTCAGCCGCGCGTCCCGCCGGTGCCTCCGGACGAGCGCAAACGCGCGGATCACGATGTCGACGCGGTAGTACGGCTCGAGATTGCGGTTCGAGAGCAGGTGCGGCTCGACGGTGAGCCGGTCGCGCCACACGAACTGGCGCGTGTCGACGATGTTCGGGATCACGCGCGCCGCGTAGCCGTGCGACGCGAAGATACGCTGCAGGTAGCGCGAAGGCACGACGATCCGGTCGGCACGCGCGAGCCACGGATGCACCAGGGCTCCCCAGTTGGCGAGATGATCGTCCGCCTCGCCGCTGTGGTAGTGCAGCACGACGCGCGCGCCCGACGCGCGCGCGGCGGCAATCGCCGGCACGGGCCCGAGCAGGAACGACCAGTAGGACGCCGCGAATACGTGGACGACGTCCGCCTGCCGGAGCCGGCGCAGGCCCGGCAGATAGAGCAGCTCGTTCACGAGCGTGCGCAGGACGGGGACACGGCGCATCCAGCGCAGCCCGGCCGGAAACCGCGGGTTGATCGGCAGGAACGAGACCTCGTACCCGGATGCCTGCAGGGACTCGCGCAGCGCCGTCATCTGCACGCCGTGCCCGCCGATGATGTCGAGGCTTGCCGCGACCATGGACACGCGCGCCGTCCGGGCCGGCGCGGGAGCCAGATCGTGGTGGACAGCGGCCGACGTGGTCATGGCCGCTCCGGGCAGCCGGGCTTGGCGCGCGCCGGCCCGCGGGTGAGGTCGTCGCACGGTACCGGCCGCCGCTCGTCGACGCCATCCTGCGTGCCGTCGATGACCCGGCGCGTGGCCGCTTCGATAATCGCCAGATCGGCGCCGATGTCGCGTCCACCGGCGCCATGGCGACGGGCCGTGCTGGCCGGCTGCAGGGAGAAGTCGCCGGATGCCGGACTGACGAACCCGACATCCTCGATCGAACGCACGAACAGGTTGTCGCGCGGATACCGCGACCCGTCGCCGCCGATGAAGAGGTTGCCGACGACCAGCGCGCCGGGCAGGTAGCGGCCGATGCTGTCGAGCCCCGGCGCATGGCCGCTCCCGAAGATTCCGAACTCGTTGTGGCGCACGATGTTGTTCCGGAAGACGAAGTTCCGGTGCCCCCGCCCCTCGAGCAGCGTGATGTGCCCCGTCTGCAGGATCGTGTTCTGCTCGACGACGACGTCGGAGGACTCCACGAGCATCTGCAGGAACCGCCCGTCCCCGTCGCCCTGTCCGAACGGCGGCGCGCCGATGCCGGCGAACAGGTTGTTGGCGATGCGGATGCGCTGCGCCATGCCGCTCGGGTGGTTGTCGTCGCGGCCCAGCAGGTTGATGCCCGACGTCGCGGCCCGGACGATGTTGTTCGTGAACGTGACGTCCTCGACGACGGCCCACGGCGCGCCGCCGTCCTGGTTGCGGACGGTGAAGAGCACCGCGAAGCCGTTCTGCGCGTCGGCCCAGTTGTGCTCGATGATGTTCCCCTCGATCAGCACGCGGCGTGCGTTCTTGAGCTCGAGCAGGTTCTTCACGGCCCAGTCGGGCCCGCGTGACTGGCGCCGCCACTCGAGCGGCTTCGTGATGTGATTGCGCCGGATCCGGATGTCGGACGGGACGAGGTCGGGGATGGCGGGGTCGGCGCCCCCGAACATGATGTTCTCGCCCGCCCCCTCGAGATGGTTGTTGACGATGTCGAAGGGGCCTGGCCCGTTCCATCCGCAGATCGCCTGCGTGTCGGCGCCGTCTTCCTTGAAGTCCGTCAGATACGAGTCGACCACGGCCATGGCACGCCCGTTGAGCGCGACGCCGCGCCGCGATCCGAGCGCCGGATCGCCGTGCACGTACGACCGTTCGATCCGGATGTTGTGCGGCAGCTCCTGGATGCTCCGCTCGTTGCCGTTGCCCAGCTCGACGACATTGAAGGTGAACGTCCGCCGGGCCGGGCGAATCTCGAGCCCGACCAGCCGGTAGCGTCCGGCGCCGGGCTCGGCGGTCACCACGTAGTCGTGCGCGGCCTCGAGCACCGCGAGCGCGCCGCGATGGCGCGGCGTCACGCGGTTGCCCGGCGGCGGCAGCTGCCCGTCGCCCGTCCCCTCGGGTGCCCCGGTCCGGATCACGATGTCCTGCGCGTTGCCTTTGGCGGGCAGCACGAACGGCCCCCGGTAGACGGCCCCCGGCTGCAGCTGGATGACGTCGCCGCCGCGCGCGAGCTCCAGCGCATGCTGGAGGTTGCCGCCGGCCGCGACGTCGATGAGACGCCCGGTTTCGGTCGCCGAGATCACGACACCGCCCGGCTGTCCGGCGACCGACGCGAAGGTCAGCCACACGGCCGCCACGGCGGCGGGGAACGGCACACCTCTCCTCACGTGCTCCTCCTCGAAACAGCCAGATGCCGGGGGATCGCATCAGGGCCGTGCATGACGGCCTGCCGGCGGGGGCTGGTCACGGGCGGCGCCGCCCGGCCGTCCAGGAACCGGCGGCACCACAGCTCGAACGAGATCAGGGTCCAGAGATGCAGGCCGAGCTCGCGGCCCAGCGCATGCTGGCCGATGAGCTGCTCGATGTAGCCGGTGTCGAAGATCCCGCGCGCCCGGCTCTCGCGGCTCAGCAGCAGGTCGCGCAGGTAGGGTCCGAGCCGCCCGCGGAACCAGACGTCGAGCGGCACGGCGAACCCCATCTTCGGGCGATGCAGGATCTCGCGCGGCAGCAGCGGCGCCAGGGCGCGCCGGAACAGCTGCTTGCCCGTGCCGTCCCGGAACTGCTGCTCCGGAGGAATCGTCGCGGCGAACTCGACGAGGCGGTGATCGAGCAGCGGCACGCGCGCCTCGATCGAGTGCGCCATGCTCATCCGATCAACCTTGGTCAGGATGTCCAGCGGCAGGTAGCCCTCGATGTCGAACGCCTGCAGCGCGGACAGCCAGTGGCCTCCGCGGCGATTCAGCTCCGCGACGAGCCGGCGGGACGGATCGCCCGATTCGACGATGTCGCGGACCTCCGGGCGGAACAGCCGCTGCCGCTGGTGCAGACGGAAGAGCGTGACGGCGTCGACGTAGCGCTCCCAGCCGTCGAGCGCGTGGTGCCGGAAGAAGTTGCGGCCGCGTGTCCACTCGGGCGTCGCCGTGGCGATGCGGCCCGCGAGCCGGCGAATCCATCGGGGAATGCTCGCGAACCGCCGCTCGCGCGCCTCCACCTGGTAGCGCTCGTATCCGGCGAACAGCTCGTCGCCGCCGTCGCCCGACAGCACGACGGTGACGTGCCGGGCGGCCAGCCGCGACACCATGAAGGTCGGAATCGCGGAGGAATCCCCGAAGGGCTCGTCCAGGTGCCAGACCAGGTCGTCGAGGACGCCCATGACGTCCGGCTCGAGCACGAGCTCGTGATGCTCGGTGCCGAAGGCGCGCGCCACGCGGCGGGCGTACGTCAGCTCGTCGTGGGTGCGCTCGCTGAACCCGATCGAGAAGGTCCGGATCGGCGCGACGCCCAGCCGCGCCATCGTCGCGACCACCGCGCTCGAGTCGATGCCGCCGCTGAGGAACGCGCCGAGCGGCACGTCGCTCGCCAGGTGCTCCCGCACCGCGTCGTCGAGATGGGCGCGCAGGCGCTCGCAGAGCTCCCCGTCGGTGCTCGTCCGATCCGGCTCGAAGCGCACCTCCCAGTAGCGCCGCGCGACCGGCGGCCTGCCCGGCCCGGCGACCAGCGTGTGTGCCGGCTCCAGCTTCCGCACGCCCGCGAGAATGCTGCGATCCGGCGGCGTCGAGAGCGCGGCGAAGAGATGGCCGACGGCCTGCCAGTCGAGCTGCCGGTCGATGGCCGGGACCTGGAGGAGCGACTTGACCTCGGATGCGAAGTACAGCAGGCCGCCGCGCTGCGCGTAATAGAGCGGCTTGATGCCCAGCCGATCGCGCGCGAGCAGCAGCGTGCGGCGCCGCCGGTCCCAGAGCGCGACGGCGAACATGCCCCGCACCCGCGAGACGAAGTCGGCGCCGTGCTCCTCGTAGAGGTGCACCAGCGTCTCCGTGTCGCCGGCGCTGCGCAGCGCGTGCCCGCTGGCGTCGAGCTGCGCGCGCAGCTCGCGGTAGTTGTAGATCTCGCCGTTGAAGACCGCCCAGATCGAGCCGTCCTCGTTCGACATCGGCTGGTGGCCGCCGTCGAGATCCAGGATGCTCAGGCGCCGCATCCCGAGCGTGACGTCCGCGTCGGCGTAGAAGCCCTCGTCGTCCGGCCCGCGATGGACGATGGCGCCGCACATGGCGCGCACCTGGTCGGGCGGAGCGGGTCGGCCGTCGAGCGACAGGATTCCGGCGATGCCACACATCGGCGTCAGAGCGTGGAAGCGGCGACGTGCCGCCCGGTGTGGTCCGAGCCGGCGGACGTGCCTCCTGCCAGCGGCGGTGCGGTGATGTTGTGCTTCTCGGTGCAGGGTTCCATGAAACCGAACGCTCCGCGGACGACCCCGCTCATCACGGCGGGGGAGAATTCACCGAACGGGTTGAGGCACGACTGCTCCCACAGCAGGCGGCGGGGAATCGTGAGCAGCGGGTGCCGGGCGTTGCGGTGGTGGCACGTGGTGTACGCGTAGCGGATGCCGGCCTCATACACCGCATCGACCACGTACCGGTTGAACTGGCCGTCGGGATACGCGAAGTGCTCGACCCTCGTGCCGAGCGCCGCCTCGACGATCTCGCGCGATCGCCGCACCTCCAGCAGCACCTGCTGGGGTGATTCCGTCGGCAGCACCGCGTGCGTATGGGTGTGGCAGCCGACGGTGAACCCGCCGCGCTGCATCTCCCGCAGCATCGGCCACGTCAGCGGCGCGGCAATCGAGGTGACCTCGCCGGACACGCCCAGCTCCTGTTCGAGCGCGGCGACGAGCCGGTCCAGCGACGCGCGATTCAGGCGGCCCAGCAGCACGGACGTCAGGTGCGCGGCGGCCGCCCGGCGCGACCCGGGCCGCCCCGGCACCACGAGCGGGTCCGGCGCGAGCGCCTCCCGCAGCAGCGGATGCACCCGTTCGGCGCCGAGCGCCAGGCCGAGCAGCAGATACAGGCGGTCGTGGGTCAGCGGCGTGCCCTGCGCGACGAAATCGGTCGCGACGAAGATGGCCGCCGGTATGCCTCGCGCACGCAGCACCGGGAGCGCATGCTCGTAGACGTCCCGGTACCCGTCATCGAAGGTGATGGCGACGACGGGGCGGCGGAACGGCCGGCCGGTCGCGAGCCGCTGCCCGAGCTCGTCCAGCGAGACGAAGCGATAGCGCCGGCCGAGCCACTCGAGATGGTGCTCGAGCATGCGCCGGCTGATCAGCATCGCGGGAATCGTGCGTGCCGCCGCCGTCCTGAAGTCCTCGACCACACGGTGGTAGCCGAGCACGAGCGGCACGCGCGAATCGGACTGCAGTCGCCCGATCAGACGATCCGTGCCCGTGCTGTACATCAGGGTGGCAAGTCCTGTCTTGACGAGACGGCGGAACCACATCGGCGGACTCCCGGGAGTTGGGGTCGGTGGCTTCAGCCCAGGCGCGCGGCCGCGGTGCGCGCGGCGGCGCGCGTCGCACGCGCCACGCGCGTGATCCGGCGCGACCACCGGCCGCGCGCGGTCGGCGGGTACAGCTCGAGGTGCTGCAGCTCGCGCTGCCGGCCGGCCCAGAGCGATTTGTACGGCTCGTCGCCGTGCAGCATGTCGAACTCCGCGGCGCCCTCGGCAATCGCTTCGCGGATGACCAGCCCCATCAGCGCCAGGCCGACGGCCTGGGGGGCGAAGCGGGGATCGAACCCCGACTGATAGAAGAGAAACGTCGAGCCGTAGCGGAGCCCGTAGATCGCGGCCGCCGGTTCGCCATCGAGCCGCAGGACGTACAGCCGCAGCCATCCACGCTCGAGCGCGACACGGCTGAAGTCCTCGTGGAACCGCACCAGCGCGGGAAGGTGGAAGGCCGTCGAGCCGCCCCGCGTGTTCCAGCGCCGGGTGTGGAGATCCACCAGGATCCGGAGCCCCTCCCGACGCGTGGCATCGTCGAAGGCGCGTTCCAGGCGGACGTCGAAGCCGTCCTGCAGCTTGCGGAGCCGCCGCCGGACGTTCGCCCGGTGCTCGCGTCCCAGACTGTCGACGTACGATTCCCAGGTGTGCGAGGCCAGCGTGATGTAGGGGCAGACCGTCCCGTTGACGGTCTGGATGCGCCAACCTCCGGGTTGCAGACGTCCCCCGAGCTCGTGTGCGGCCGTCCCGTCCGCGCGCACGCGCGGAAAAGACAGCAGCACGCGATCCTCGGCGATTCTCTCCGCCAGCGCGTCGAGTCCCTCGCGCTCGCAGCCGCGTCGCACGATGACGTCCAGGTAGTCCGACCCGACGCTCCCGGTGCCGAACGGCTCGAACGTCAGGAACGGGCGGCCGCGCAGCGGCTGCCGATCACGCGTGATGAGGGGGGCGAGGAGATCCAGACGATCGGCGGTGCGCCCCGTGTAGAGGGCCAGCTGCCGCCCGCTCCCGAAATGGCGCCACCAGGTGAACAGCCACTCCCAGGTGAGGAAGAGGCAGTCGGCGGCGCTGTCGGCGAGCAGATCGCGCCAGGGCCCCTCCAGCGCGTGCAGGTCCTCCGCGCGTGTGAGGCGTTCCACCCGGAGTCCGCCTCCGGCGCCCGCACCCGCATACGCCGGGAGTACTGCCGGGGTCGTGGTCATCTGACGTGTCTCTGGGCCGCGGCGCCGCGGCGCCGGCGGACCCGGTGCGCGAAATCGCGGGCGGCCGCGTAGGCCCGGCTTCGGCGGATCGCCGGAACCATGCGATAGCGGGCGGAATGGAGCGCGCGGCCGGACACCGTGTCCGGGAATACGCTCAGCAGGTAATGCGGCTGCGTCAGGTCGGTCCACTCGAGCTTCCACGCATCGCGCGCGCCGAGCAGGTCGTAGATCGCCACGCCTTCGTCGCAGGCCGTGCGCATGGACATCTCGAAGAACAGCTGGCCGGGGGAGCACGCGGCAAACGTCGGGTCGTAGCCCGTCTTCATCGAGTAGAGCCGGCCGGCATACTGGAGACTGAACCCGAACGCGATGCGGCGATCGGCCACGCGAATGAACTGCAGCCGCAACCAGCCCCGATCGGCCGTGCGTTCCGCCAGTCGCGTGTAGAAGGCGACGAGCTGCGGATGGCGGTTGATGGCGGTCCCCGCCGATCCTTTCCAGGCCGCCGCCTCGAGCTCGAAGGCGTCGGCGAGGGCCTCGTGCAGGCCGTCGCGCGTGCGAATCGTCTCGAACTCGATGGTGCCCTCGTGCGCCAGCCGCTGTCGTCTCGCCCGGAGAGTCTTCCGGAGATTGCGCCTCATCTGCCGCACGTACTCGTCCCACGAGCCCGGCAGCTGTACCCAGGGGCAGTCGAGCGTCAGCCTCCGGCCCACCGGCAGCCCGTCCTCACGCGCCAGTGCCTCGATGGCGGCCAGCGTCGGGCTGTCCTGGGCCAGGTCGCGCAGCTCCAGCGACTCGAGGCCGTGCGGCCCCAGTTCGTGCCAGAGCGTCCGCCACGTCTCGGCGTGGCGCGCCGCGACCACGAAGTCGAGCCGGGGGGTGTGCGCGCACGAGACCCCCTGCCGGATGCCCACGCATCCGCCGGGGCCTGCGCGGCGTTCGATCGTCGGGGCAAGGCCGGTGATCTCCCGCCCCGCGCGCGCCACGTACACGTGCAGCGCAGACGGATCGATTTGCGTCTCGCACCAGGACCGGACCCATTCGTAGCTGGCGAACGGGTGCGTCAGGCCGGCCCGTTCCACGGTCCGGTTCCAGACGGGCTCGAGCCGATCGAGCGCGTCGAGACCGTCGAGTCGCTCGACGGTGACCGGCGCCGCCGCCTCTGCGGGCGGAACGGCTGCCGGCGCGGGGGGCTGTCGATGGACAACGGGGAGCGGTTCGTTCAGCGAATAAGCCACCATTCACTCTCGAGTCGTGTGAGGGCCGCGTCACCGCTGTGCACGGCCTCGAGGATGTCCCGGCGTCCGGCATGCACGAGCCGCCACCCGTCGCGGCGCTGCACGATGAAGGCGCCGCCGTCCGCGAGCGCGGGCCACGTGGCGCGATCGACCTGCCCGGCGACGGCACCCGCGCCGTTCGTCCAGGCGTGCCGCAGGAAATGTCTGACGACCTCGTCGGTTCGCCCGCGCCGGGCCGTGAGAAGCACGAGCTGACTGAGGCCGGCCGGCTTGAGGAAGTAGACGTAGCAGCCGGCCGGCGCCGGGCCGTCGCCGCCGACCTCGATTGCGAAAACCGTGCCCCTGAGGCTCTGCTGGCGAAGTCGATCCAGCACGTAGCCGAGGCTGTGCTGATTCCAGACAGGCTGCAACGATCCGACACGCAGCCGGTGCAGGCATTCGATCAGATCGGCGGTGTCGAGCACGCGCCAGGGGATCCGCACGTCGGGCGGCGGCGCCACCGGTCCGCACACCCGCGCGGCCAGACGATCGCCGGCGCGCATCGGCGGGAGCAGAAGACGCGGCACGGCCTGGCGGCGCGCCAGCCGCGCGGCGATCCCGCACCCCAGCGACACGGGCCGCAGGACGCGGATCCACGTGAGGCTGTCGGCGAGGGACGTCACGCCGCCGATGTGCTCCCACAGCTGCCGCCAGGGTTCGCAGGCTTCGGCGACGGTGAGATCCTGCGGGCCGGCGAGCAGCGTTCGCGTCAGGGCCACGCTCGCCAGCGTCGCCCGCGTCTCCGGCGCCACCATGAAGTGGTGCGCGAGCGCCACGCGGATGGGCGCGTCGCGGAACAGCATCGGGCGGGCGATCACGCCGAGCAGGCCGGCGACCCGGCCGCCGCGGTCCTCGTACACGAGCGACGGCAGCTGCGGGTCGGGCCAGGGCAGGCCGAAGAGCCGGTCCGCGAGGAACCGGCGCGTGCCTCCACCGGGCACCGGGCCATGAATCCGGTCGTACAGCGCCGCAAGCGCCGGCAGATCGCGCTCCTCGGCCGGCCGTACGGTGCCTCGCGGCGCCCGTGGCGCGCCGACGACCGGCGTCAGGCGCGTCTCAGCCGCGGTGGAAGCGGATCCCATCGTCATCGTCCAGCCGCTGCGCGACGTAGCGCGCGATTGCCGCGACGGAGCCGAAGCGATCGAGCTCGAGCGCGTCGACCGGCACCTGGATGTCGAACTCGCGCTCGAGCGCGGTGAGCAGCGTGACGAACGAGAGCGAGTCGAGGACTCCGGCTTCGAACAGGTCGTCGACCGCTTCGGGCTCGTCGATGTGCAGGTGCTCGACGATGAGCGCAGCCACCCGGCGCTCCAGCGGCGTCTCCGAGGCGCGGATGGTCATACGTCCCGCAGCTCCCCCGGCAGCAGATCGAACAGGAGGCGGTCGTGCGCGCGCCCGTCGAGGACGTGGCTCTGCCGCTGCGTACCGACTGGTCGGAACCCCAGCGCGCGGACCATGCGCAGCGAGGGGGTGTTCGCGTCGACGACCCACGTCGTGATCGCGCGCAGCTGCAGCTCCTGGAAGCCGAGCCTGATGCACTGCGCCATCGCGCGGCGGCCGTAGTGGCGGCCGGCCAGCGCCTTGTCGCCGAGCACCACCCAGACGGCCGCGGTGCGGAACGCCGGGTGGATGTCGCCGAGCGCGACCACGCCAATCGGCCGGTCGCCATCGTCCGTGAAGACGCGGATGAGATGCGCGGGCCGCTGGGTCATCACCTTCAGCACGGCGGGCGTGATCGGTCGCGTCCCGTCCCCGAACTGCAGCCACCGTGCGTTGCACGGGTCGGCCAGCCAGGCGCAGGCGCTCTCGATCAGCACGGGATCAGCCAGCGGCAGCAGTCTCATGGCGCTCGAAGTACTGCGCGATGCGGCGGCGGTCGATCTTGCCGTTGAGGTTTCGCGGCAGCCGGTCGAACTGCACCCAGCGCGCGGGAACCATGTAGGGCGGCAGCATCCGCAGCAGTTCGCGCCGGAGCAGTGCCGGCGAGGCGGAGGCCCCGTCGCGCGGCGCGAAGGCGCAGCAGATCGTCCGTCCTTCGAACCCCTCGGCCACCGGCGCGACGACGGCGCACTCCTGGAGACAGGGCAGCGAGTCGAGCGCGGCCTCGATCTCCCCGAGCTCGATGCGGTAGCCGCGGCTCTTGATCTGCGAGTCGGCGCGGCCCAGGAAGTACAGGTTCCCGTCGCGGCCGACGCGTCCGACGTCGCCCGTGCGGTAGAGCCGCGCGCCGGGAAGCCGCGGATCCTCGATGAATGCACGGGCGGTCGCCTCCGGGTTGCGCCAGTACCCGGGGCTGACGCCCGCGCCGCCGATGACGATCTCGCCCGGCGTGCCCGGCGGCACGGGACGGAGCGACTCGTCCAGCACGTGCACCGTCTCGCCGCCGCATGCGCGGCCGATCGGCACGGCATCCCGCGGATTGTCGGGGCAGGCGGGCACGGTGTAGTGGGTGCTGGCCACCGTCGTCTCGGTGGGCCCGTACAGGTTCGTGAACTGCACGTGCGGCAGACGAGACATCCAGTGGATGAGCGCGGGGGTCGGGAACACCTCGCCGCACCACATGACGCGGCGCAGGTGCGGGAAGTCGTCCGGCCGCACGACGCCGAACCGTGCCATGTAATTGAGCACCGACGGCACGGAGAACCACTGCGTGAGCTGGCGCTCCCGGATGAACGCCGCGAGCTTCTGGGGCAGCAGATTGAGCGCCGGCGGGACCAGATGGACCGTCGCGCCGCTCGCGAAGGCGCCGTGCAGATCGAAGGTGGACAGATCGAAATGCAGCGGCGCGTGCGCGGAGACGCGATCGTGCTCGTCGAGGCCGAAATGCGCGACGGCCCACTCCACGAAGGCGATGACGTTGCCGTGGCTGACGGCCACGCCCTTGGGCACGCCGGTGGAGCCGGACGTGTACATGATGTAGGCGATGGCCCGCTCGTCTCCGCGCGCGTCGACAGGTCCGTCCGGACAGTCGTCCAGGTCGCGCGCGGTGAACTGCGGCGAGAGCCGCCCGTCCGGCGCACGGTCGCCGTCCAGCGAGGCGATCGCGGGGCGTGTGCCCGCCGGCTGCGGCGCGAGCACGGTGTCGATCAGATCGCCCGTGCCAGGCGCCGCGACGATCCACCGCGGCTCGGCCGACTCGAGCACCCGCGCGAGGCGCGGCGCCGGGCTCGCCGGATCGAGCGGCACGTACACCGCGTCGGCGCGCAGCACGCCGACGAGCGCCGCGATCGCCATCGGCGAGGCCGGCGTGAGCAGGCAGACGCGGTCGCCCCGCGCGCACCCGAGCTCGCGCAGCAGCCGCGCGAACTGGTTGGCCCGCCGATCGAGATCGCGATAGCTCATCGTGCCCTGGTCCGCCACGATTGCGGCGGCCTCGGGCTGTCGGTCCGCCTGGGTCCTCACCCAGTCGTGCAGACGTGTCGCCATGGCCGGATTCCGGAAGAAAAAGGCACGTGGCCGCGTCAACGCGCGACGGCCGCAGGGGGCCGTGGGTGGCGTCGGCGCGACGCGCGCAACAGGTCGAGGTAATGCGCTTCCGTGGAGGCGACCATGCGGTCGAGCGAGAACCGCGTCCGCACGGTCTGGCGTCCGCCGGCGGCCAGCCGGACCGCCAGCTCGGGATGATCGAGGAGCCGGACGATGGCGCCGGCCAGCTCACCCGGGCTTCCGGGCGGAACGAGCAGGCCGGTCTCGCCGTCCTCGATCACTTCCGGCGCGCCGCCGACGCGCGTCGCGACGACGGGTACGCCGGCGGCCATCGACTCGAGCAGCACGTTCGAGAGCCCTTCGCTGAGCGAGGGCAGCACCGAGAGCGTGGCCTGCGCCAGCAGCGCCGGCACGTCGCGTCTCGGCCCCAGGAAATGCACGCGCGCGGTGACGCCGACACGCGAGGCGTAGCGCTGGATGACGGCCGTGTAGCCCGAACCCGGCGCCTCCTCGCCTGCGATGGCGAAGTGGACCAGCGGACGCTCCGCCGACAGGCGCGCGGCGGCATCCAGGAAGTCTTCGATGCCCTTGCGCGGCACGAGCCGGCTGACGAGCAGCACGATCGGCGTGCCGTCGGGCAGGCCGAGCTCGGCGCGCAGGTCGCCCGCGCCGCTGTCGCGGAACCGGCGGAAATCGATGCCGTTGCCGACGACCGCGATGCGCGCCGGATCGTAGCCGTCGGCGATCAGCCAGCGCCGGATCGCGTCCGCGTTCACCAGCACGAGATCCGCCATCCGGCAGACCTGACGCTGGACCACGCGCTGCGCCGACGTGAGGTACACGCCCATGTCGCGGATGGAGGCCACCACGACGGGCACCCCCGCCAGCCGCGCCGCCGGCACGGCGAACACGTTGGCGTAGAAGTTGTACGTGTGCACGATGTCGATACGGCTGCGCCGCAGCTCGCGCGCGAACCGGAGCTGCTGCACGTAGGAGCCGGGGTCGTAGAAGCTCCGGATCCGGTATTCGGAAATCCGCAGGCCCGCGGCGTCGATCTCGTCGCGCAGCGCGCCGTCGCGGACCAGGCATCCGAACCCGACCTCGAAGCGCGAACGGTTCAGCGCGAGCGCGAGATTGGTGAACTGCCGCTCGGTGCCGCCACGTCCGAAGCAGGCGACGAACTTCAGCAGCCGGATCCGGTCGGGGCTCGCGCCCCCCGCCGCAGCGGGCGGCCAGACCTGGAGGGGCGGTGGCGGCGCGGTCATCCCGCCGGAGTCGATCACGGCGTGAGCGCGGGTCTGATCCGCGCGCCGATCGGACGATCCACCACCGGCCGGGGCGGCAGCGTGCGTGCCACCCGGGCTGCGGCGACCGCCAGACCGGCAAAGTAGTAGAAGTAGAAGTGGTAGCCGGCGGGGTAGAACACCGCAGCCACCGCGAATGCGATGAGGCTCACCCAGACGGCTTCCGCGATGGCCGCGATACCCGCATGGCCGGCCTCCGCGGCGGCCCGGCGCGCGCCCGCCGCGCTCCGGATGGCGCTGCCCAGCAGCGCGACGAAGAGCAGCAGCCCCGGCAGCCCCAGGTCCACGGCGTACTGGAGATAGACGTCGTGCACCACGGTCCAGCGCTCGCCGCGGATCTGGTTGAGCGCGAGCGCGTCCTGCCCGAGCCCGGCGCCCACGATCGGGTGCTGCACCACGTACGAGGCGGCGGCCCGCATGTCGGACCAGCGATGCTGCGCCGATCCGGTGCGATCCTCATCGAGCGCGGTGATGGTGGCGATGCGATCGACGTAGGAGGACGGCAGCAGCGGCGCGGTCATCGCGAGCAGCGCGAAGACGGCGGCGACACGCAGGATGCGCCCTTCGCGTGCGAACCGGTACAGGTAGAGCGTGACGATCGTCGCGAGCGTCAGGAATCCGCTGCGCGAGAACGTCAGCACGATTGCCGCGGCCACGAGCCCCGCGATCACGAGCAGGACCGTCCGCCGGACCGCCGTCCGGGCCTGCAGCAGCAGCCCGACCACGAGCGGGAGCAGCAGGTTGAGCATCAGCGCCAGATCGTTCGGGTTGGCCGCGAGCGGTGAGTCGTAGCCTTCGATGCGCGCGACGTACGCGGTGTTCATGAACTCGCCGGTGACGTAGCGTTTCACACCGGTGGTGGCCAGCGGGATCGCGAGCACGGCCAGCCACCAGGTCAGGCGCGTCAGGCGGCTCGGCGTGTCCACGACGTGGCCGATCACCCAGAAGATCAGCAGCGTCTTGAGCCAGAGATCCGTCAGCAGGTTCACGCTGCCGCCGGGCCACAGCGACGCCGGGATGGTCATCACCGCCCACCACACGAGCGCCATCGACAGCAGGAACTCGCGCGTCGGCATGATCAGGCGCTCGTGGCGCAGGAACCGCCCCAGCACGTAGCCGCCGACGGCGATGCCCGCCGTCAGCAGGGCCGGCCGGAAGACGGCCAGCTGCGGAAACATGATCTGCGGCGCGAGCAGCATGACGGCCGTGAACGCCACGAGCCCCTTGAACGCCAGTGCGCTCGCCGGCGGATCGGCCGGCACGTCGGCCGGCGTGAACGGCGCGGCCGTCAGGGGCTGGTCGACGAACCCGGATGATGCGTAGGAGGCCATGTGATCGGAATCAGACGGCGGCCAGGTGCGTGTCGCGCGCCGGTGCGTTGGTGGCCGCCGACAGGACGCGCGGCTTCGTGCCCCGCATCCGGATCGGCTCGTCGAAGATCTCGATGTCCTCCAGCCCGTTCGTGCGGAACCAGCGGAACACCTCCGGGTAGAGGTACTTGAACTGGTACTGCGGCGTGTACCAGTCGAACGTGTCGAGCCAGCGCCACCGCCAGTCGCGGTGCATGGAGATCGGCGCGGCGATGCGCAGCAGCCCGCCGACGAGCGGCACGCTGTAGAGGTAATAGAGCGGTATCGCCAGCGTCGACGCGGTGAGCATCACCGGGAGCGGCAGCCGGGTGGTGACCCGCCGGATCGCATCGGAGAACCGGTGGGACGGGCCGTACCGCGCGTACACGTAGATGGCGACCCCGCCGCCGTCCCGGACCGCCGCGACCATGCGGCCGAAGGCGCGCTCGGGATCCGGCGTGTGATGCAGCACGCCGATCGAGAAGGCCCGGTCGAACGTGCCGTCGCGGAACGGCATCCGGAAGACGTCGGCCTGGACGATGTGCACGTTGGGCCGGCGGCCGATGCTCGTGTACGCCGCCTCCACCGCGGCGGTCAGGTCGATGCCGACCACCTCGCCCCCGGCGTCCGCGACGACCTCGGCGAAGCGGCCGCTGCCGACGCCGACGTCGAGCACGAGCTGCCCGCGGTAATCGGCCGGCGTCCAGCCGGTGGCGGCCCGCAGCGCCGCCGCCGAGATCCCGCTGCCGTTCTGCGAATCGAGCTGCGTGTGCCGGAACCGCTGCCACTGGAAGCCGAAGCTCGACGCGTACTCGCCGCTCGCGACGAAGCGGGGCACGCCGCGGGTGATCGGATAGGCGGTGGCGCACCCGCGGCACGTCAGCAGACCCGTCTCGATCTCGCCGTCGGCTTCCTGCGTCGCCGAGAGCGTCAGCTCGTCGCGGCAGGAGGGGCACACCAGGAACGTCAACGCATGCGGCTTCATCGCGATCACCCTTCTGTGGAAGCGAACGGGCGTCAGCCCTGGACGCGCACCGATCCGGCGGTCTCGAGCGGCACCGGGCGCCCCGGCTCCGGTTCGAGCGCCGCGGTTCCGGTGCCCGTGATGCACAGGAGGATCGTGCGCACCAGGATCTCGAAGTCCTTCCAGAGAGAGCGGTACTTCACGTAGTAGAGGTCGTACTTCACCTTCTCGACCTCTTCCTCGAGGTTGTTCGCATACCCGTACCGAATCTGCGCCCAGCCGGAGAGGCCCGGACGCACCTTCGTGCGCAGCGAGCAGTAGGGAATGCGATGCCCGTGCTGCGGCGTGTTGCGCAGCACCATCTCGAAGAGCATCCAGTTCGAGACCGGATGCGGCCGCGGTCCGATCAGGTTCATGTCGCCGCGCAGGATGTTCCAGAGCTCCGGCAGCTCGTCGAGCCAGAACTTCCGCATCAGCCGGCCCACCCGGGTCACGCGGTCGCGGTTGTCGGCGGCCCACTCGGATTTCGGACGCGCCGCCGGATGCATCGACCGGAACTTGATCAGGCGGAACGGCCGCCCGTTGAGCCCCACCCGGTCCTGCACGAAGAAGATCGGGCCGGGCGAGTCGAGACGGATGGCCAGGGCTATCAGCCCCAGCAGCGGCGAGAGGACGATGAGGCCGGCCACCGCGGCCACGATGCTGACGAGGCGCGCCAGGCGGTCGTGCCAGATGGCTCTCCCGAAGCGCCGCGACAAGAACAGGTCGCTGGGCGTCAGGAACTCGATCGCCACGGTGCCGGTCAGGTGCTCGTAGAGCTCGACCCCCTCCTCGACGTCGATGCCGCGGAGCCCGCAATCGAGCAGCTGACGAATCGGCAGCCGCGCGCGGCGGTCGGTGACGGCGACGATCACGCGCGTCGCACCGGTCTGCTCGACGACGCGGGTCAGATCCGACGCCGTGCCCAGTACGGGGATCCCGGAAAGCGCGTCGGGGGCCGGCGAGACGTCGGAGACGACGCCGGCGATCCGGTAGCGCGGCCGGTGCGCCCGCCGCATCGCCTCGACGAGCCGGCAGGCGAACTCGCCGCTCCCCAGGATGACGATCCGGTCGCCCCGTGCGCGCGGTTCGCGCTCGCTGTCCCTGCTCCGATCCTGCATTGCACCTCCCGTTGACGCGTCCCGGACGCCGGGCGCCCGCGCCGTCAGCGCGACGACTGGTAGTACCGGCGGTCGTAGACCCGCCCGGTGTCGTCGTCGTTGTTGAACACCAGGCCGAGGATCCGGAGCGAGTCGCGCTCGCGCAGCGCCTCGGTCAGGAGACGGCGCGAGGTCCGGTGTGCCGACACGACCAGCACGAAACCGTCGACCGTCGCGGCGAGCACCTGGCTGTCGGGCACCGCCACGAGCGGCGGCGTGTCGACGAGCACGTAGTCGTACGACTGCCGGGCCTCCCGCAGCAGCGCCCCGACCCGCGGGGAGCGGAAGATGTCGTACGGCGCGACGGTACGCAGGCCGCCGGACGCGACGACGTCGAACGTCAGGGGCGGCTGGCGGATCACGATGTCGCGCAGCGCGAGCTGCGGGTCGTGCACGATGTCGGCGAGCCCCGGCGTGTCGCCGGGGTCGATGCCGAGATAGCGCGCCACCGCCGGCCGGTGCAGGTCGGCGTCGACGAGCAGCACGCGCAGGTCCGCCGCCAGCGCCAGGGTGGCGGCGAGATTGACCGAGGTCAGCGTCTTGCCCTCCCCGGGGCTCGGGCTGGAGATGGCCACCACGGAGACGCCGCGCGATTCGTGCAGTCGCTCGAGCGCGAGCCGCAGCCGCCGGTACTGGCTGGCTTCGAACGATTCGGGCATGGTGAGACTCACGACGTGGGGGTCGACCTTGTGGCGCCGGCGGCTGGCGGCGATCGCGAGCTCGTCCCGGCGGGCATCGGCCGTGCCTGGGAGCAGGACGGAGTCTTCGGACATCACGATCCTCCCGGGGAGACGATGCGGACGAGCTGGTGGTTGTCGCCGGCGACCACCCAGGCGCCGCCGAGCGCGACGGCCGCGGCCAGCACGACCACGCCGGCCGCCACCGCGGCACGCAGCACACCACGTGCCTTGTCGCCGCGCGTGACAATGGGCGGAACCGTCGCGAGCACCGGCACGGTGGTGAATGCCCGCAGTTCACCCACCGTGTGGAAGGAGCTGTCCAGGCGGTCGGCCGCCAGCATCACGACCCCGCCGAGCCCGAGCGCGAACACGAGCCCCATCAGCAGCAGCCGCTGCCGGTTCGGGGCGGCGGCGGACGCCGGCGGCACCGCGCTGTCGAGAATCGAGAACTCCTCGCCGTGCTCGCGCAGCTCCACCCCTTCCGCGAGCGCGGCGTCGCTGTAGCGGCGCAGCAGCGACTCGTACTGTTCGCGCACCGACGCGTAGTCGCGCGTCAGCTCCTCCAGCTCGAGGTCGCGCTGCGGCATGCGCTCGAGCCGCGCCTGCAGCTCGGCGATCGCCGGCCGGAGCTGCCCCTCCTCCTCGCGCAGCGTCCGGAGCTCCGTATCGAACATCTGCTTGCGCGCCTGGGCGCGGGCCAGCGTGGGGCTGCCCACCGGCTCGGTCGACTCGGGCGCACGTGCGCGGAGCCGCCGCTCGATGGCCTCGATCTCCGTCTTGACGGCGGTGATGTCGGGATACTGCTCCGTGTAGCGCCGCCGCAGCTCGGTCAGCTCCAGCCGCAGTCGCGCGAGCCGCGCCTCGTCGCTCTCGCTGCCGTCCGGCAGCGGGGGCGGCAGGATGGGCATCGCGAGCTCGCGCTCCGCCTGCGCCAGCTGCTCGCGGGTGCGCGACTGCATCTCGAGGTTGCGATCGAGCTGTGTGCTCAGCCGCATGAGGCTGCTGATGAGGGCCTCCCGCGAGTTCGGCAGCTCGCCGCTGTGCCGCCGCTTGTAGCTGTCCACGCGCTGCTCCTGCGACTCGAGCTGCGTGCGGACCTTCTCGAGCTGCGACCGGAGGTAGCCGCTCGTTCCGCGCGCGACGCGCTCGCGGGTGCGCGAGTTCTCGTCGACGAACTCCGTCGCCAGCCGGTTCGCGACGGCCGCGACGGCGTCGGGGTCGCGCCCGCGGTAGGTGATCGTCATCGCCGTCGCGGTGCCGGGCTGGTGCGCGTTCTCCGGGACGTGCACCTCCACCGACAGGTCGCGTCGCATCTGGGCGACGACGGCATCCTGGGGGGCCGTGGCGCGGAGCTCCGGATAGAGGTTGTAGGTGGTGACCAGCTTCCACAGCCGCGCGCGGCTCTGGACCTGCTCGCGGATGGTCTCGAGCCGCGTGGCCAGGTCGCTCGTCACCGCACTCTGCACGAACGCGTCGGTCACGGCCGGCCGCTCGATCAGGATCGTCGCCCGCGCGGCGTACACGTCGGGCAGGAAGGCGGCCACGCCGGCCGCGCCGGTGAAGGCGACGGCGAACGCGGCCAGGCCGAGCCACTTCCACCGCCGCCACGACGCGACGGCGCGCTCGACTTCCGGGTCGGTTCTGAGACGGGTGCTCATCGGTCCTGCTCGCTCCGCGATGCCGCTGTCACGGCACGACGATGATGTCGCCGGGCTGCAGCGTGTAGTTGTCCATGCCGCCGCCGTCGACGATGCGGTTGTAGTCGATCGGAATGCGCCGCGTGACGCCGCGCTCCTCGCGGAGCAGGACGATGCGGCCGCGCGAGGCGAACTCGGTGAGCCCGCCCGCCTGCGCGATGGCGTCGAGCACGGTCACCTGCCCGACGATGTCGATGCGCCCGGGCGTGCGGACCTGGCCGACCACCGAGGCCTTGAAGCTGTTGACCTCGCGGACGATCACGGACACGACCGGCTCCGCGATGTACGCCGACAGCTTCGCCGTGAGCGAGTCGCGCAGCGCCGCCGGCGTCAGGCCGGCCGCGGGGACGTCGTTGACGAGCGGCAGCGAGATGCGTCCGTCGGGCCGGACCGGAACGGTGCGCGTCATGGTCTCGTTGCGCCAGACCGCGATCTCGAGGACGTCGCCGACGCCGATGCGGTAGTCCGTGCCGGCCGCGGCGGCCGGCGGGTTCGTGGCGGGGGTGCCGTTGCCCGGCTCCTGTGCCGCGGCGGGCCAGACCAGGGCCGCCAGGAGGCCGGCCACGGCCGCCGCCCGCAGTGCGGGCCGGGACGCGGAAAGTCTCTGCAGCATGTCAGCGTCTCTCCTGAGGGGGCGGCGTCACGGGTTCGGGAGGATCCGGCCTGCGCCGCGCCGAGAGGCGCAGGCCGATCGACGCAACGCTCTGGCGGATCCGGAGCAGCCCGGTCTGGAGCGACGCCGGCAGACCCCGCTGGTGGCTGTAGACGTACTCGCCGTCCACCGCCACGTGCCGCGTGATCCAGAACGTCAGCCCCGCGCCGGCGCGGAAGGTCCGCGTCTCGAGCGTGTCCTCGATCTCGTCGTGGTAGAACCCGGGCGACAGCCGGAAATCGACGCGCGACGCCGGGTGGTACAGCAGGCTGGCGGTGACGCCGATCGTGTCGATGATCGTCGGCACGCCGAACGCCGTCGTCTGGGTGCGTCCGAACGCGAGATCGAACGTGCCGCGGGCGAGCGTCGACGAGAACTCGGCGCTCCACTCGGGCGTGAACGTGCGCTCGATCCGCCGCTCGCCCGTCACCGGCCCGGCGCCGGTCGGCGGGAGCGCGTCCGGATCGGCCGCGTCGTCCGGAGCCTGCGGCACCGGCACGCCGGGTCCGATTACCTCCTCGAACAGCCGCGGACCGCCGCGCACGAAGAACACGGCGCCAGGCGAGACGCGGTACCCGATGCCGCCCGCGACGACGTGCGACGGGCGCAGCGAGCGGTTGCGGAAGTGGAAGTCCCGGATCACGTAGTCGACGCTGACGAAGGCGCGCCCCGTGAGCTGGTGCCGGTACTCCGCCGTTGCCTGCTGGGTGATCGAGTTCAAATCCCCTTCGAGGCGATCCCGCGCGACCAGGTACTCGCCGCGGAGGCGCCCGTTCGGCGACGTGCGGTAGTGCAGCATGCCGCGCGCCTCGAGCCGCTCGGCCAGCGCGCGACCGGTCACGATGCCGGACGTGAGGTTCAATTCGCTGGGCGTCGTCGTCTCGTAGTAGCCCGCCCCGGCCGACAGGAGCAGCCGCTGGCTGGGGAATGCGCTGATGTCGAACGCCGCCTGCTGCCGCGCGGTCAGGTCCCGGAGCTCGTCGTGCCGGCGGTACCGCTCGCCGTCGAGCCCGTACCTGGCGGTGACGAGCGTGCGCTGGCTGCGATAGCCGGTCTCGATGCCCGGCGACACGCGGAGGAACGAATCGGACTGCGGGTTCTCCTCCGACAGGAAGATGTTGTCGTCGAAGTACTGCCCCAGCGTGACGAACGGCTCGACGTAGAAGCCGGGCGGCACGCCTTCGGCGGCCGCGTCAGCGAGCGGGTCGCGCTCGCCCGGCAGCGGCGGCAGCGGCTGGCGCTGCTGCGCGTCCGCGGGACTCACGCCCGCAACCGCGGCCAGGGCCGCGAGCGCGAGGACGCGGCGTGCGGGTCGGAGGAGCTGCGCGATCACCGGACCAGCTCCTGGAGCCGGTGACGCCGGCGGCGGACCGGGCGGTCCCCGTGACTGGACGTGCCCGCGTCCGTCACCGGCGTCACCAGCGTGCAGTCGATCTGGACGGCGACGCTGCGTTGCAGCAGATGCACCGAGACCACGAGCAGCCCGCGGCTCGGGCAGGTCCGCACGAGCGTGCCCTCCACGCCCGCGAGCGCGCCGCGCACGATGCGCACGCGCTGTCCCTCGCGGAGATACGGATGCGGGAGCGCCGGCACGCCGGCGGCGTGCAGGCGGTGCACCGCCGCGATCTCCGTGTCGGGCACCTCCGCCAGCCGATCCCAGCGCTCGCCGAGCACCTTCACCAGCCCGCGGGCCTTCACAATCTCGATGTAGCTGTGCTTGTCCATCGCATGGCGCACGAACAGGTAGCCGGGGAACATCGGGGCGGGGATCAGCCGGCGGATGCCCCGGCGGCGTGACCACACCTGCAGCTCGGGGAGGAAGACGTCGAACCCGCGCGCCGCCAGCTGGTCGTGCACGAGCCGCTCGCAGCGGCTCGCGGTCCACAGCGCGTGCCAGCGCGGCGGCTCCGCGTGGCTGGCGTCCTCAATGGTCGAGCTGGCACTGGTCAAGGCTTCGCCCCCTTCGGTGCGCGTCCGCCGTTTCCGGCATGCACGCCCCGCACGACCGCCTTCGCGGCCACGGCCGACAGGACCGGCGCCGAGGCGCGCGGCTGCGGCTATTCCACGGTCACGCTCTTCGCGAGGTTCCGTGGCTGGTCGACGTCACAGCCTCGCAGCGTGCCGGCGTAATACGCCAGCAGCTGCAGCGGAACCGCCGCGAGGAGCGGCTGGATGCGGTGGTCGACGCCGGGGACGCGCAGCACGGCGTCGGCTCGCGAGCCGGCGTCCGCGTCTCCCTCGTCGGCCAGCACGACGGCGAAGCCGTCGCGCGCCCGCACTTCCTCGACGTTGCTCCAGACCTTGTCCACGACCGGGCTCGTCGTCGCGATGGCGACGACCGGCAGGCCGGGGCGGATGAGGGCGATCGGCCCATGCTTCATCTCGCCGGCCGCATGGCCCTCGGCGTGGATGTACGAGACTTCCTTCAGCTTCAGCGCGCCTTCGAGCGCGAGCGGGTACTGCAGACCGCGCCCCAGATAGAGCGCGTGCTCCGCGTGTGCCAGGCGCTCCGCGATCGCGCGGATCTCGGCGTGCCGGTCGAGCACACGCGCCATCAGATCGGGCGCTGCCTGCAGCGCGGTGAGCAGGGCGGCGGCGGCGTCCGGATCCAGCGTGCCGCGGGCGCGTCCCAGCCGCACGGCGAGCAGCACCATCGCGGCCAGCTGCGCGGTGAACGCCTTCGTCGAGGCGACGCCGATCTCCAGGCCCGCGCGCGTGTAGATCACGCTTCCGGCCTCCCGCGCGAGCGAGCTGCCGACCACGTTGCACACGGCCGCGGTCTGCGCGCCGCGGGCGCGCGCCTCGCGCAGCGCCGCCAGCGTGTCGGCGGTCTCGCCGGACTGCGAGATGCCGAGGGCGAGCGTGCGGCCGTCGACGACGGGCGCGCGGTAGCGGAACTCGGAGGCGATCTCGACGTCCACGGGCAGGCGCGCGAGCGACTCGATCAGGTACCGCCCGGCGAGCGCGGCGTGCCAGGACGTGCCGCACGCGACGAAGGCGACGCGCGACAGCTCGCGCAGGCGCTCGTCGCCGCCGTCGAGCTCCAGGACCGCGTCGGCGCCGTCGGGAGCGATGCGGTCGCCGATCGTGTCGCGCACGACCTGCGGCTGCTCGAACGTCTCCTTGAGCATGAAGTGGGGGTAGCCGCCCCGCTCGGCCGCGGCGGCGTCCCAGTCGATCCGCGACGGCGCGCGATGCACGCGGGCGCCGCCGCGGAGCCGCTCGATGTGGACGCGGCGCGGGGTGAGCACCGCCATCTCGCCGTCCTCGAGCACCAGCACCCGGCGCGTGCGCCACAACAGGGCCGGGATGTCCGACGCGACGATGAGCTCGTCGTCGCCGATGCCGATGACCAGCGGCGCGCCGCCCGAGCGGACGGCGACGATCTGGTCCGGCGCGTCGGCCGCGACGCAGGCGAAGGCGAAGCTGCCCTGCAGCCCGGCCGATGCCTCGCGGACGGCGGAGGGCAGACCGTTGTGCCGATGCGCTTCGATCAGGTGCGCGATCACTTCGGTGTCGGTCTGCGATCGGAAGGCGTGTCCGTCCGCCTCGAGCGCGTGCCGCAGCGGCCTGTGGTTCTCCACGATGCCGTTGTGGACGAGCGCGAGCCGGGTGCCGCAGTCGACGTGCGGGTGCGCGTTGTCGTCGGTGGGCCGTCCGTGCGTGGCCCAGCGCGTGTGCGCGATGACCGGCTGTCCCTGGAGCGGGTCGGCGGCCAGCGCCGCCCGGAGCTGCGCGATCCGTCCGGCCCGGCGTCGCACGGCGACCGCCCCGCCGGAGACGGCGCACACGCCCGCGGAGTCGTACCCGCGGTATTCGAGCCGCTTCAGGCAGTCGAGCGCGATCGGTACTCCGTCGCGTTCCCCGAGATAGCCGACAATGCCGCACATGGTTGCATTCCGATGGCGCCCGTCCCGTCGGCGTGCTGCCGTGGGGCGTGCGCGCTCCGTAGCTTCATCATGGGACCGCGCGCGGGGCTCGACAATCAGGTGATTGCCGAGAATCGGTGAGGCATTCGCCTGAGCGAGGCATCGGGGAATCACCCGATGCCCGTCACGCACCAGGCAGGGTGGTGCGTCCCGCGACGAGATCGAGATAGCCGCGGCACGCCGCGTCGAACGGGCCGAGGCATTCGAGCAGGAACTGCTCGCCGCGCCTGACGCTCGAGGCGCAGCCCGAGATCGAACGCTCCGCCTCGAGCAGCGCGACGAGCACGCGATGATGCACCTCGGCCACGGCGGCCGGGCCGAAGCCGTCGGTGAGGGCGCGGCGGCCGAGCTCGCGCGCCCGCACGAGCGCCTTCTCGCCTCCGCCCAGCAGGAAATCCAGCAGCGCCGCCCGGTACCGCCGGGCGAAGGCCGCACGCTGCGTGCCCACGGCGTTCCTCCGCTGCGAACAAGTCGATGGCGACGATCACGCGGCGACGAGCCCGCGCCGGATGGCGTAGTGCACGAGTCCCGCGGTGGAGTGGATGTCCAGCTTCTCCATGATGCGCGTGCGGTGGCTCTCGGCGGTCTTGACGCTGATGCCGAGGATGACCGCGACTTCCTTCGTCGTCTTGCCTTCGGCGACCAGCTGCAGCACCTGGCGCTCGCGCGCCGTGAGCGGCTCGTAGGGGAGCGCGGTGCCCGCGAGGTACGCCTGGACGACGGCGCCCGAGACGCTGGGACTGAGATACACGCGGTCGGCGCACACTTCGCGGATGGCCTGCACGAGGTGCTCCGACGCCTGGCTCTTGGTGACGCAGCCGCGCGCGCCGGCGCGCAGCGCCTCGAGGATGTGGTGCTCCTCGGTGTGCATCGTGAGGAGCAGGAACCGGGTGCGCGGCGAGACCTTGAGGATCTCGCGGCCCGCGTCGATGCCGTTCAGCGTCGGCATGCTGAGATCCAGCACGGCGACGTCGGGGCGGGTGGTCTCGGCGAGACGCACCGCTTCCTGACCGTCCGAGGCCTCGGCGACCACGTCGAAGCGCTCGCGTTCGAGGAGCGCGCGCACACCCTGTCGCACGATCTGGTGGTCATCGGCCAGCAGCACATTCGCCCGCATCGTCGTTGGTCTCCAGAGGAATCTCGACGGCAATCTCGGTCCCGCGTCCGCCGCGATCGGCGATGCGCACCGTGCCGTCGAGCAGCGCCACGCGTTCTTCGATTCCGGCCAGCCCGAGCCCCCGCCGGCCGTTGCCCGCGACCGCCGCGGCGTCGAACCCGATGCCGTCGTCGCGGATCGAGTAGTGGACCCGGCCGTTGCGTTCGTGCAGCCAGACCTGCGCCTGCGTCGCCTGCGCGTGCCGGCCCACGTTGCAGAGCGTCTCCTGTGCGATCCGGTAGAGCACCGTCTCCACGGAAGGGGGTAGCCGCCGGTCCAGGAAGGCGGCCACGTGTACCGCGACACCCCAGCGCTTCGACGCGCTGTCGGCGAGGAAGCGGATCGCGGGCACGAGCCCGAGGTCGTCGAGGATCGTCGGGCGAAGGTCGCGCGACAGCTCGCGGATCTGCTCCTCCACCTGATCGAGCACCGCGCGCACGTCGCGCAGCGTCGCCCGCGCGCCGGGCGGGAGCCCGGAGGCGGCGTCGGCGAGCCGCAGGTGCGCGGAGGCCAGCGTCTGCGTCACCTCGTCGTGCAGCGTGTAGGCGAGCCGGCGCGCCTGTTCCTCGAGCATGTCGTTCAGCCGCCGCAGCGTCGCGTTCGCGTCGCGGAACGTCCGGTGCGTGACCTCGAAGGGGCTCAACGCCTCGCAGAGGAACGCCTCGGCCGCCGCGGCGGCGTCGGCCTGCGGAGTGGTCTCCAGCACCAGGGCGAGCGCACGGCTGTGCGCCGCGGCCATGTCGAGCACGCCGCTGCCGAGACCGAAGGCGCGCCGGCCGATCTCGTAGGCGCGCAGCAGTCCCTGCTCGTCGCGCCGCGCGAGGTACTCGCGCAGCCCGGCGGTGTAGGCGCCGAGCAGATCGGCCGGCAGCGAGCCGGCAGCGGCGGTCCCGGGCTGGGCGTGCGTGAAGGCGGTCACAGCATCCACTTCCGCATGACGACCGTGGTGCCCTTGCCGAGTTGCGAGGCGATGTCGAACTCGTCCATCAGCCGGCGCGCGCCCGGCAGGCCGAGCCCGAGCCCGGATCCGGTGGTGATCCCGCCGCGGAGCACGGCGGGCAGATCGGCGATGCCGGGCCCGTCGTCGCGCGCGACGATCTGGACGCCGGTGCGTGAGCCGTCCTCGGCGAGGCTGATGCTGACCTCGCCCTCGCGCGCGTACTCGACGATGTTGCGGGCGATCTCCGAGATGGCCGTCGCGATGATGGTCAGGTCGCTGGCAGAGAAGCCGAGCCGCGCCGCGATCTCGCGGCCGTGCTGCCTCGCCGTCACGATGTCCGCCGTGGACTGGACCCGGATGGAAACCTCCGTCTGCATGTCAGCCGTCGATGAATGAGACATGGCGCATGGCCGAGATTCAAAAGCGTTGCCACGCATCCGGCTCGGGTGATTTCCCGAGCGCCCGTGCGGAAGAAGCCCGTCGCATGCGGACGCTTCGCCGCTGAGGTGCGTCTGCCGCCGGCCGGCGACCGGTTTCGATCTGGTGCACCTGGCATGCGTCGTGTACAAACGACGGCCCGGCAGGCGCTGCTGACGCCAACCGGGCCGTGAGGGATGCGCGCTCCGGCTATGCGATGCGCGTCGACGAGATGGCGCGCGTGGACGCGCCGGCGAGCCGGCGATGGAGGCTGAGCGCCTGCGCCGTCACCTGATCCATGTTGTAGTACTTGTACGTGCCGAGCCGTCCGGCGAAGTGCACCCCCGGCGTGGACGCCGCCAGCGCCTGATACTGGCGATACAGCTCGGCGTTGGCCTTCGTCGGAATCGGATAGTAGGGATCGCCTTCCCCCATCGGGTACTCGTAGACGACCGCGGATTTCGGGTGCACCTGCCCCGTGAGGTGCTTGAATTCCGTCACGCGCGTGTACGGGTGCTCGTTCGGGTAGTTGTAGACCGCCACCTCCTGGACCTGCGGCGTGTCGACGGTGACGTGCTCGAAGCGCAGCGAGCGATAGGGAAGCCGGCCGAAGCGGTATTCGAAGAACTCGTCGATCGGCCCGGTGAAGATGACCTCCCGGTACGGCAGCGCGTCCCGTATCTCCCGGTAGTCGGTGTTGAGCAGGATCTTGATGCGCGGATGCGCGAGCATGCGCTCGAACATCCGCGTGTAGCCGTGCTTCGGCATCGCCTGGTACGTGTCGCCGAAATACCGGTCGTCGCGGTTCGTGCGGACCGGAATCCGCGCGATCACCTGGGCGTCGAGCTCGCTCGGATCGAGGCCCCACTGCTTCCGCGTGTAGTGCCGGAAGAACTTCTCGTACAGTTCGCGCCCGACCTTGCTGATGATGACGTCCTCCGACGTCAGCACCGGGTGGCGCGGCTCGCCGCGGGAGGCGAGGAACGCCTCGGCTTCCATGGCGGTGAAGGACGTGCCGTACAGGCGGTTGATGGTGTCGAGGTTGATCGGAATCGGCACGAGCGTGCCGTCCACCGACGCGCGGACCCGGTGCTCGTACGGCCGCCATTCGGTGAAGGCGGAGAGATACTCGAAGACCTCCTTCGAGTTCGTGTGGAAGATGTGCGGCCCGTAGACGTGCACCAGCAGGCCGTCGTCGTTGTAGCGGTCGTAGGCGTTGCCGCCGATGTGCGGGCGCCGGTCGACGAGCAGCACCTGCTTGCCCGATCCCCGCGCCAGCCGCTCGGCGAGCACGCTTCCGCAGAAGCCCGCGCCGACGATGAGGTAGTCGAACGTCACGCCCGCGACCTCGCGCCGGACGAGGGCCGGCCGGTGGGGCGCGGGCGATCCGCCGCAACCGCGGACGGCAGGACCCGCGGTCCGCGCCGGGCCGGCGCGATCCGGGCGGCCACCAGCGCGTCGATGAGCGCCGCCATGCGGTCCCACGTCTGGTCCCACGACAGTTCGGCGAGGAACGCGTCCACGCGCGCCAGCCAGTCCGCGGCCGGACCGGCGAGCGCCGCGTCCACCGCCGCCGTGAACGCGTCGACCGTGTCCGCGATCCGCACGAGTCCGAGCTCGCCGTACGGCGAGACGACGTCCCGGATGGACGTGGAGACGACGGGCCGTCCGGCCGCGAGGTACTCCGGCGTCTTGGTCGGGCTGATGAAGCGCGTGGCGTCGTTCCGGGCGAAGGGGAGCAGCGCGACGTCCCAGCCCCCCAGGTACGCGGGCAGATCGGCGTACGCGCGCTGCCCGAGCAGGTGCACGTTCGGCCGCCGCGGCAGCAGCGCCGGGTCGATCTTCGCCGTCGGCCCCACCAGCACGATCTGCCAGTCGGGGCGACGCGCGGCGAGCCCGTCGATCAGGTCGAGGTCCATCCGTTCGTCGATCACCCCGCAATAGCCGAGGCGCGGGCGCGGGATGCGCCGCTGGTCCGCGGGCTCGGACAGCCCGCGGCGCGCGCCGGCGAAGTGCGCGACGTCGACGCTGCTCGGAAACAGGTGCACGTCGGGATGCTGGCCGCGCCGCGACTCGTACAGGCTGCGTCCGCCGGTGAACACGAGATCGGCGCGCGACAGCAGGTCGCGCTCCAGATCGGCCAGCTCCCGCGGGGCGTACGCGAAGCCGGCGAGATGGTCCATGCAGTCGAAGACGACGGCGATCGGATCGAAGCCGCGCGTGAACGGCAGCGCCATCGGCGTCCAGTACCAGAACACGCCGTTGACGATGCCCGCGTCGGCGATCAGGCGTGCGAGCATGGCCCGCTGGAGGCGCGCGCGCGACTCGGGCGCGACGTGCGGAGCCACGTGCGGAACCGCGACGTACACGCCGGAGGGGTCGCGCTCGACCACGAGCCGCGGCGCGCCGGCGGCCTCGACCGGCTCCTCGACGAAGAAGACGCGGCGGCTGCGCGCCGCGCGCGTCATCAGGTGCTGCGGGCGCTGGAACACGAAGCGCCAGCGGAGATGAGAAAGGCAGATGAGATCGGGGCGATCGGGCACGGCGGCGTGTGGTTTGCGGGTGCCGGCCCATTCGATGCGGATGTCGGACGATGGTGGCTGCGACATTCAGGCCTCCGGCCACACGCGTCCGCTTCGGCCTTCGTCAGCAGTGGGTGACGGGCAGCGGGATCGGCGCGGGGCCTGCCGGGGAAATCCAACTTCCATGCCACAGCGCGGATCAGGTCGGATCAGGTCTCCGCGGCCTGCAGCGTTACGCTCATGGGCGGCATCGGCCCGTGCGTCGCGCGCGCGATCTCGTCAATGGGGAACTTCGGTGTCCGATCGGCGTACAGCAGACCGTTGGCCTCCTGATACGTGTCGGTGAACTGCGTGTAGCAGAAGCCCGCCAGCACGTCGATGTTCCGCACGGCGGCGAGCAGGCGCGTGTACCGCTCCGCGAGCTGCTCCGGCGAGTCGCAGCTGCTGTAGCCCCAGGCCCCCGGATCCTGTGCGAGCGCGATGCCGCCGAACTCCGACAGCACCACCGGCAGTCCGACGTGGCGCTCGCGGTCCAGCACGACCACGCGTCCGCCCGGTCGCTCGTGGCGCGTCAGGCGCGGCAACACCTCTTCCACGTGGTAGCGCCGCTGCAGCCGATCGGGGTCGGGGTCGTAGTCGTGGACGCCGATGATGTCGGTCGCCACGCTCTCCCAGCCGTCGTTGCCGATGACGGGCCGGCCCGGATCGAGCGCCTTGGTCAGGTGATACAGCGCCTGGACGAAGTGCCGCTCCGCCGCGTTGCTCGGGAGATTCGGCACGCCCCAGGACTCGTTGAACGGCACCCAGGCGACGATGCACGGGTGGCTGAAGTCGCGGCGCAGCGCGTCGAGCCACTCGCGCGTGAGGCGTTCGACCGTGGCCGTCGTGAACCGGTACGCGCTGGGCATCTCCTCCCAGACGAGGAGCCCGAGGCGATCGGCCCAGTACAGGTACCGCGGGTCCTCGATCTTCTGGTGCTTGCGAACGCCGTTGAAGCCCATCGCCTTCGCGAGCTCCACGTCGCGCCGCAGCGCCGCATCGTCCGGCGCGGTGAGCCCGCCGTCGGGCCAGTAGCCCTGGTCGAGCACCAGCCGCATGTGGTACGGGCGGCCGTTGAGCAGGAAGCGGTAATCGTCGACCCCCACCGAGCGCAGCGCCGTGTACGTGCGGACGTGATCGAGCAGCGCGCCGTGCTCGTCGTACAGATCGAGCGTGCCCTCGATGATCGTCGGCGTCTCGGGGGACCAGAGCAGCTCGTTGCGGTAGTCGTCGATGCCCGGATCCGACAGCGCGATGCGGCGGTGCACCTCGTGCGCGAGGACCAGGTAGCTGTCCTTCGTCAGCAGCTGCTGGCCGACACGCAGCTCCACGTGTACCCACAGCGTGTCGCGCCGCGCACCGGCGACGCGCAGGTCGAGGCCGAGCTCCCAGCGCGCGAGCGAGGGGGTCCAGCGCAGCTCGTTGATCCAGGTCGGAGGCACGATCTCGAGCCAGACCGTCTGCCAGATGCCGGTCGTGCGGTGATACCAGATGCCGTGCGGATTGAGCTGCCAGTCCTGCTTGCCCCGCGGTTTCGACAGGTCGGCCGGATCGTCCTCGACGCGGACGATGATCGTCTGCTCGCTGCTCCGGGCGAGGAAGTCGGTGATGTCGACGGTCCAGGGCGTGTATCCCCCCTCGTGCCGTCCCGCGAAGCGCTCGTTTATCCAGACGGTCGCGTAGTAGTCGACCGCCCCGAAGTGCAGCAGCAGGCGCTCGCCGGGCTCGAGGGTCGGGCGCGCGAAGGCGCGCCGGTACCAGCACACGTGCACGTACCCGGTCTCGCCGATGCCGCTGGCGGGCGCTTCCGGGCTGAAGGGCACGACAATCCGGCGGTCCCAGCGCACGTCCTCGAGCGCCTGGCGGAAGCCGGGCCGGCCGAGCGTGAAGTCCCATTCGCCGTTCAGCGAGACCCATTCGCTGCGCTCCAGTTGCGGGCGGGGATAGCCGCGGTGCGGATCGGGCCTGTGACGCATGCGCCCACGCAATGCAAGGGCTGCACCGCCGTGGCACGACCGCTGCGTACGGCCGCGCGGCCGGCCCGCGCTGGCCGGCGCGCCCGCATGGCCGACCAGCTCGCCGTTCCAGGCGGGGAGCAGCTCCTCTGGCTGTTCCTGCTCGCGCTTCCCGTTGCCGCGGTCGCGTGGACCGTGACGCACGAGGAGGTCTTCCGCGAGCCGCGCGACTGGTGCGCGCGCCGGAGCCAGGCAAGCCGGCGGATGGCGGCGCGGAAGTTCTTCTATCTGTTCACCTGCGAGTACTGCTTCAGCCACTACGTCGCGGCCGGCGCGGTCGCGCTCACCGGGTTCCGCCTGCTCCTGGACGACTGGCGCGGCTGGGCGATCGCGTGGCTGGCGCTCGTGTGGGTCGCCAACACCTACATGAGCCTGTTCGGCCGGCTGCGGCTCGACATCCGGCGCGAACGCATCGAGATTGCCGGGATCGCCGCGGAGGAGGAGAGCGCCGCGGAGGGCCGGAACGGGCCGGACGAACCGGCCGCGGAGAAACACAGCGGGTAAGCGCGTGCGGTGACGTATCGTATTCTGACAAGGCGGCTGTCTGTCTCGCGACGCGCCCGGGCCACACGCCCGCTCGCAGCCGCCCGCTGCGCCCGTTTCCGGCTGGAGGTCCTCGTTCCCGTGCCCCTGTTCCGACGCGTCCCCGCCCGCGGGGCCGCTGTTTTCTGGCAATCTGCGGCCCTGGCGGCCACGCTCGGCACGGCTGCCTGCAGCGGCAACGCCGCAACGGTGCGCGAGGATGCGGCGGCCGCGACGGCGGCCGACGAGCCGCGCGAAGTCCAGGTCGTACCCGTCAGGTCCGACCGGCTCGTACGAACTATCGACGTCACCGGGACGCTGGCGGCCGAGGAGCAGGTGACGCTCAGCCTGAAGGTCACCGGACGGCTGCACGAGCTGCACGTCGACCTCGGCAGCCGCGTGCAGGCCGGCCAGGTCCTCGCGCGTCTCGTGCCGACGGACTTCGAGCTCCGTGAGAGCCAGGCGCAGGCCGCGCTGCACCAGGCGCGCGCACGCCTCGGACTCCCGCTCGAGGGGGAGACCGATCAGATCGACATCGAGTCGACCGCGATCGTCCGATCCGCGGCCGCCCTGCTGGAGGAAGCGCGGCTCAACCGCGACCGGATCCGGACCTTCGTCGAGCGCGGCATCGCCGCGAAGGCGCAGCTCGATGCCGCCGAGGCCGGGCTGCAGGTGGCCGACTCGCGGTACCAGGATGCGCTCGAGGAGGTCCGCAACCGCCAGGCGGTGCTCGAGCAGCGCCGTACGGAGCTCGAACTGGCGCGGCAGGCCGTGCGCGATTCGACGCTGGTGGCGCCGCTCGACGGCATCGTCCGCGAGCGCCATACGTCGGTCGGCGCGTTCCTCGCCGCCGGCTCGCCGGTCGTCACCATCGTCCGCATCCATCCGCTGCGGCTGCGGCTGGCCGTCCCGGAGCGCGACGCGCCGCTCGTCCGTACCAACCAGCAGGTCTTCGTGACGGTGGAAGGCGACGCGACCCGGCACGCGGGCCGGATCGCGCGCGTCAGCCCGGCCATCGACGAGAACAGCCGGACGCTGATGATCGAGGCGGAAGTGCCGAACACCGGTAGCCAGCTGCGTCCCGGCTCGTTCGCCACCGCCACGATCGTCACGGCGTCGGCCGACGAGGCGCTGCTCGTGCCCACGTCCGCGATCGTGACCTTCGCCGGCGTCGACAAGGTGCTCGTCGTCCGCGAGGGCCAGGTGCTCGAGCAGCGGGTCACGGTCGGCCGCCGCGACGCCGAGCGCGCGGAGATCCTGGACGGCGTGCGGGCCGGCGATCCGGTGATCGTCCGCCCGGGCAACCTGACCGCCGGCGTGCGGGTCCGCGTCACCGGCCAGGCCGCCGGCGCCGACCTCGAGCGCGCCACCGCGCGGTGAGCCGCCACCGATGAGACGTCTCGCCGCCATCTGCATCGAGCGACCGGTCTTCGCCTCGATGCTGATCTCCTGCCTCGTCGTCATCGGCATCGCCAGCTACGTGAGGCTCGGCATCGACCGGTTCCCGGCGATGGACCTGCCCACCGTCTTCATCCGGACGCAGCTGCCCGGCGCCTCGCCCGAGGAGATGGAGGTGCTGGTCGCGCAGCCGATCGAGGAGTCGGTCAATACCGTCCAGGGCATCGACGAGCTGCGGTCCATCGCCGGGCCCGGCACCGCCATCGTCATCGCGACCTTCACGCTCGACCGCGACATCGAGGCCGCCACCCAGGACGTGCGCGATCGCGTCTCGGCGGTCCTCCAGCAGCTGCCGCGCGACGTGCGCCCGCCGGTCGTCGGCAAGTCGGACAACGACGCCTCGCCGGTCATCACGATTGCGGTCTCCGCGGATCGCCCGCTGCGCGAGCTCACCGAGATCGCCGACAAGCAGGTGAAGCCGCTGATCGAGCGGTCGAGCGGGGTCGGCGAGGTCCAGATCGTCGGCGGACTCGAGCGCGCGATCAACGTCTGGGTGGAGGCGGACCGGCTCGCCGCCTACAACCTGCCGATCACGGCCGTCCGCGACGCGCTGGCGCGCCAGAACGCCGACCTGCCGGGCGGCAACGTGACCGGCCAGATCCGCGAGCAGACGCTCCGGACGATGGGGCGGGTCGTCGATCCCCGCGGCTTCGACGACATCGTCATCGCCACCCGCAACGGCGTGCCGGTGCGCGTGCGCGACATCGGCTGGTCCGAAGACGGCACGAAGGAGCAGCGGACGCTCGCGCGCCTGAACGGCGTGCCCTCCGTGACGCTGGCGGTCCGCCGCCAGACGGGCGCCAACACCGTGGCGGTCATCGAGGCCGTGAAGGCCAACCTGGAGCGCGCGCGAACCCAGCTGCCGCCGGACGTGCGGCTCGAGGTCATCCGCGACCAGTCGAACTACATCTACGCCGCGCTGCACGAGATCAACGTGCACCTCGTGCTCGGCAGCGTGCTGGCCTGCCTCGTCGTCCTCGCGTTCATGCGGAGCTGGCGGTCGCTGCTCATCGCGGGCGTGGCGATCCCGGCCTCGGTCATCTCGACCTTCGGAATGATGGCCGCGCTCGGCTTCACGCTGAACAGCGTGACGATGCTCGCGCTCGTGCTGATGGTCGGCATCGTCATCGACGACGCGATCGTCGTCCTCGAGAACATCTTCCGGTTCGTCGAGGAGAAGAAGATGACGCCGTTCGAGGCGGCGCGCGGCGGCACGTCGGAGATCGCGCTCGCCGTGCTCGCGACCACGCTGAGCCTGGCGGTCATCTTCATCCCGGTCTCGTTCATGTCGAGCATCGCGGGGCGGTTCCTGTACCAGTTCGGTCTCACCGCCGCCGTCGCGATCATGGTCAGCCTGCTCGTCTCGTTCACGCTGACGCCGATGATGAGCGCGCGGCTGCTCCGGACGGAGGATGCGGCGGCCGGGCACGGGAGCGGGCACGGCGCGGGCTCGGGCGACGACGGCGCCCGGTCGCGGCGCGGCTTCTACGGGTACATCGACCGCGCGTACACGGCGGTGCTCGGCTGGTCGATGGGTCACCGCCTGGCGGTGGCGGGGCTGGCGGCCGCGGTGGCCGTGAGCGCCTTCCCGCTCTACGGCCTGGTGCGGCAGGAGTTCCTGCCGAGCGGCGTCGACGAAGGGGAGTTCGAGATCACCGTCAACGCGCCCGAGGGGACCACCCTCGGGGCCATGAACGACGCGATGGCCGTGCTCGAGAACGAGATCCGGGCGATGCCGTCGGTGCGGATGGTGCTGACGTCGGTCGGCGGCGGGTTCCTCGGCGGCGTCAACCAGGGGGACATCTACGTCCGGCTCGCCCCGCACGGGGAACGGGTGTTCGGCTGGTCGCGGCTGCTGCGGGGCATCGTCACGCTCGACCCGCTCGCCGCGTTCCGGGACAACTACTCGCAGCGCGACGTGATGCAGCAGGTCCGGCAGGTACTGCGGCGCTATCCCGATCTGCGCGGCGGTGTCCGCAACGTGCCGTCACTGAACATCGGCGGCGGCCGGAACGATCTCGATCTCGCGATCCGCGGACCCGACCTGGAGGACCTCGCCTCGTACACCGAGCAGCTGCGGGAACGTTCGCCGGAGCTCGGCATCGTCGACGCCGACACGACGCTGAAGCTGAACAAGCCCGAGCTGCAGGTGCAGATCGACCGGAGCCGGGCCGCCGATCTCGGGGTGGAGACCTCGGACATCGCCACGGCGCTGCGTGTGATGGTCGGCGGCGACGAGGAAGTGACCCGGTACCGCGACGCGTCGATCAACGACGACTACGACGTGCAGCTCCGGCTCGCCGAAGACGACCGGAACGACCCGGCGACGCTGGGCCGGCTGCTCGTGCCCCGTGCGTCGGGCCAGCTCGTCCGGCTCGACAACCTGGTGTCGATCGTCGAGACGGAGGCGCCGTCGCGCATCGACCGCCAGGACCGCCAGCGCCAGGCCAACCTGCGGGCGAACGTCGCGCCCGGCTTCGCGCAGGCCGATCGCATGCAGGTGCTCGTCCGCGCGGCGGAGGAGCTGAACATGCCGCCGGCCTACTCGATCGCGGTCGCCGGCCGCGCGCGTGAGCTGGAGCGCACGTTCCGCGAATTCCTCTGGGCGTTCCTGCTGTCGATCATCTTCATGTACATGATCCTCGCCGCCCAGTTCGAGAGCCTCGTGGATCCGTTCACGATCCTGCTCTCGCTGCCGGTGGCGATCCCGTTCGCGATGCTCTCGCTCTGGCTGACGGACCAGACGCTGAACCTGTACTCCGCGCTCGGGCTGCTCGTGCTGTTCGGGGTCGTGAAGAAGAACGCGATCCTGCAGATCGACCACATGAACACGCTGCGCCGCGCCGGGATGCCCCGGGCCGACGCGATCATGCGCGCCAACCGCGACCGGCTCCGCCCGATCCTGATGACCACGCTCGCGCTGGTCGGGGGCATGCTGCCGCTCGCGCTCGGCACCGGCCCCGGCGCCGAAGAGCGGCGCAGCATCGCCATCGTCGTCATCGGCGGCCAGACGCTGTCGCTCCTGCTGACGCTCCTGGTCACGCCGGTGGCCTATTCGCTGTTCGACGATCTCGCACACAGCCCGGCCTGGGCGCGCGCACTGTTCTGGAGAAAGACCGCCGGGGAACAGGCGCAGGTGTGAGCCGGCCGCGACCTCGTCGCCTGTCCGGCCGCACGTGACTCACGCGCGCACGGGATGCTCGACGTAGCGCCCGTGCGCGGGACGCGCGACCTCGTCGAAGCGCGTGGCCAGCTCCCGCAGCGCATCCGACGTTCCCGGACCTGACATCGGCAATCCGTGGCCGGCGGCGACGACGAGCGGATCCAGCGCGGCGAGCCGCTCCACGGAATCGCGCGCGGCGTCCCAGTCCGTCGTGTAGTAGGCAGGCGGGCCGTGCATCTCGGGACGCTGCAGCGCCACCGCGAGGAGCGACTCCTGACGCGTCGTGCAGAAGGCGTCGCCGGCGAGCAGCATGCCGTCGCTGTCGCGGAAGAGCGAGACGTGGCCCGCCGTGTGGCCGGGCGTGTGAATCCAGCGCCAGCCGGGCAGTCCCGGCACGCTGCCGTCGGCAGGCAGCGCCGCCGCGCGCGGCCGGACGTCCACCGGTCCCCGCGGGTAGAGCGACGAAATCATCGCCATCACGCCGCCCCCGACGCGCGGATCGGGCTTTGGATAGTGCGACTCGCCCGTGATGTAGGGCAGCTCCAGCTCGTGCGCGTAGACCGGCACGTTCCATCGGTCGGCCAGATCGGCGAGCCCGCCGACATGATCGAAGTGACCGTGCGTGAGAACGATCGCGTCGGGCCGGCCACCATCGACGTCATGGGCCCAGCGCTCGATGCGGTCGGCCGAGAGCGGCAGGCCGGCATCGACGAGCGTCCATCCGCCGGTGCCCGTCGAGACCGCGAAGACGTTGACGAACAGGATGCGCAGCCCGCGGACACTCTCCGCGATGTCTTCCATCGGGATCGTCTCGTAGTCCGGCAGCGGGATCTTCTCCATCGCCCACCTCCACGGCCCGGTGAGCCGTGCACGCCTGCTCCCGCCGCTTCCCGGCCGCGGAGCTGCAGCTCCGCCCCGCCGACGGCGGCGAACGAACGACTGGCCGCCCTCTGTCGCCCGTCAGGGCTCCGCGAGTCTGACCGACAGCCCATGGTGCAGGATTCGTTCCGCGCCGGACGCCGGCTGGTTCGCGGGTTGCAAGCGCTTCGGCTGGAGCGGATGGGCCCGGCCGCACACGACGAACGTGCGGCGGTTCCCGATCGGTGAGCCGGTGCGTGGGCATCCTGCCCGCACGCCGCCTCAGCCGGCGCCCCGTCGGCTATCGCCGTGGCGGCGCTCATCCGGCCCGGAAAGGACGCGCCGCATGAACCGCGATCTGGCGACCGTTGGCATCGTGGTGCCGCTCTGGATCGTGGCGGTGATCGCCGTGGGCTTCTTCCTGCGCGAATCACGCGAGCTGTGCGTGCCAATCGCGCTCGCGGTGCTGTTCAGCTATGCGCTCTATCCCACGGTGTCCTGGCTGACCCGTCATCGCATCCCGCGGCTCGCAGCGACGACGCTCGTCGTCGGCGGGCTGCTGGGCGTGACGCTGTGGGGCGTCTCCACGCTTGGTGACGACGTGCGCACCGCGGCGGAGGTGCTGCCGCAACAGCTGCGTCAGGTCCAGCAGCGGCTGCGGAGCGGCACCGGCGGGCTGATGCAGCGGGTGCGGGAGTCGGCGCGCGAGGCGCAGAAGGTCGGCCAGATGGCGACGACGGGCGGCGCGCAGGCCGGGAGCGCGCAGAGCGGCCAGGAGGGCGGCGCGTCCGGTCCGGTGGCCGACTATCTGTGGCAGGGATCCACCGGGCTCGTCTCGCTCGCCGGCCACGTGACCGTCATCACCTTCCTCGTCTTCTTCATCCTGCTCAGCGCACCCTCGTGGCGGCGGCGCCTCGTCGTGCTGTCGGGAGACGTGCTCTCCAGCCGCCGCACCGGCGCGGAGGTGCTGGACGAGATCTCGTGGCAGGTCCAGCGCTTCCTGCTCGTGCGGCTGGTGACGGCCGTGGTCGTCGGCGTCGCGACCTGGCTGGCGCTGGCCTGGCTGGGCGCGCCGGCGGCGCCCGTCTGGGGGCTCGCGGCCGGCGTCGTGAACTCGATCCCGTTCTTCGGTCCCCTGATCATCTCCGTTGGCCTCTTCGTCGTCGGGCTCGTGTCGTCGGGTCTGGGCGACGCCGTCACGTATGCGCTCGTCGCCCTGGCGATCACGGCAGCCGAGGGCTGGCTGCTCACGCCGCCCCTGATGGGGCGTGCGGCGCGCATGAACACGCTGGCGGTGTTCCTCGGGCTGCTGGTCTGGTCGTGGGCGTGGGGCATCTGGGGCACGCTGCTCGCCGTGCCGATGATGACCGTGATCAAGGCGGTCTGCGATCACGTCGAGCGGCTGAACCCCCTCGCGAAGCTGCTGGAGGAGTAGCCGATTGCGGATTGCGGATTTGCCGGGCTCAGTGGATTGCTGCCGCGTGGACGACGTGCTCGAGATGCACGCCGTGCGGATGCTCGTCGGGCGGGATCTGGTTGCCGGCGGGATCCTCGAGCGCGTGATCGGCGACGACGGTGTGCGTACCCGGCTGCCAGGGTCGCGTGGGTGTGAACTGCCAGCGCCGCTCGCCACGGTCGACGGTGACCACGCCGTTGAGGGCGATGCCGTGCGGATCCCGCACGCCGACCGCGCGGCGGAGCAGCCCGTAGTCCAGCGGCCGCGGCAGCAGCACCACGAGCGGATCGCGTGAGCCGGCCTCCGGCGCGGCAACCCGCCACTGCGACGGGTCGATCGGCTCGTCGACTCTCGCCCGGACCCGGAACGAGCGCTCGAAGCCGCGCCCGAGCGGCCGCCCGCGCGCATCGCGCCACGCCGGATCGACGACGAGCCGGTAGCGGCGGCCGGGGCGCAGCACGGTGTCGTCCGGATGCTCCCCGTTACCCGGGCGGCGCAGCACCAGCGTGAGACGACGCCGCTCGGGGTCCCACAGGGCCGTGTCGATGGGACGTGGCCCGTCGTGATCCGCTGCCCGCCGATCGATCAGACGCACGTGGTCGAGCGCTCCGGCCGGATCCATGGGCGCCGAAAACTCCAGATACATCCGGGTGACGTTGGCCGGAATCACCGGACCGCTGGGATAGACCTGCTCGACGGCGGTGTCGGGCGAGGCCGTGTGCAGCGCGGCGTTCGGCGGTGAGGTCTGCAGCTGCGGACGCTGCGCATCCCGGCGACAGGAGGTCGCCGCGATCGCCGCGAGCAGCACGGCGACGGCGACGAGTCCGCAGCGACACGATGTCCGTGCGGACGCCGCGGGGAGCTCACAGCGAGACGGACCGATCATCGAAGGGCCGGATGCCCGGCGCCACCCGGCGGGCGCCAGCTCCTGTCTCATAACGTATCGCAAGTGCCATTGTCGTGCCACAGCCGTGTACGGACGGTATGCGGCATTCGGGCGAGCCGACGCCCTGGAGCGGTGATGAAGTGCGGATGCGCGTCACCGGTCGGCGACAGTCCGTGTCTCCTGCCGCGGCCGGGGGAGCGGGAGCATCCACCCGACACGGAATCAGCCAGACGCTTGGAAGCCGGCTTGCATCACCTCGGCCCATGAGGCGCGGCCGTGGCGCGTGGGCAACGATGGCAGCGGTCCTCGCCTGCCTGCTGTCGGGCTGCCGGCTCGAGCCCATCCGCGTCGAGTCGTTCGACATCGAGGGGATCGAGCGGATCGAGGAGAACGCACTCCGGCAGGTGCTCGCCACGAGCGACCCGGGGTGGCTGCCGTTTGCGCCGCGTCCGCCGTTCAACCAGGACGCGTTCGAGCGCGACCTGCGCCGCATCGAGGCCTACTACCACGACCACGGATTCCCCGACGCCCGCGTGATCGAATCGGACGTGCGGTTCAACGAGTCGCACGACAAGGTGACAATCACCGTCAGGGTTCGCGAAGGCGAGCCGGTGGTCGTGTCGGACATCCGCTTCGAGGGCTTCGACGCGCTGTCTCCGCGCCGTGTGGCGTTCATCCGGCGCTCGCTGGCGCTCGAACCCGGCGACCCGCGCGATCGGCAGAAGGTGATGGAGGCCGCGGCCCTCGCGACCTCGATGTTCAAGGACGCCGGTTATCCGTACGCGAGGGTCGAGGGACGTGACGAGCCCGGGGAGGGGGGCCGATCGGTCGCGGTCGTGCTCGGCGCAGACCCCGGCCCGCTCGCCGATTTCGGCGAGGTGACGATCCAGGGCAACCAGTCGGTGTCCGACGACGTCGTGCGCCGCCAGCTCACGTTCGAGCCGGGCGAGCGCTACAGTCTCAGCCGCGTGGAGGAGAGCCAGCGCGCGCTGCAGATCCTCGAGCTCTTCTCGTTCGCCTACGTCGAGCCTCGCGGGGACGAGACGCGCACCACCCCGGTGCCGATTCGGGTCACCGTCGCAGAGGGCAGGCCCCAGCGCGCGACGTTCGGCATCGGCTACGGCACGGAGGACAAGGCGCGCGCGCGGGTGAACTGGCGGCACGTGAACTTCCTGGGAGACGCCCGGACGGTGAACGCCGAGGCGAAGTGGTCGTCGCTCGACCGCGGCGTCCGCTTCGGGTTCGCGGAGCCGCACCTGTTCACGAACCGGCTCTCGCTGTCCTTCGAAGGCCAGGCCTGGGACGACAACGAGCCGGTCTACCGCGTGCAGCGCTACGGCGGCCGGGCGGCCGTGACGTGGCAGCGGCTGCAGCGCAACGCCATCGCCCGGCGTGACGCCGTGACGAGCGTGGCGGCGACGTACATCCACGAGTACACCGATTACACCGTCGCCGACTTCGCGCTCGCCGACCCGTCGTTCGCGTCGCAGCTGATTGCGCTCGGCTTCGACCCGGTGACCGGAGCGAGCTCGGGCACGCTGGCGGCCGTCCGGCTCGAGGCCATCCGCGATACGACGGGGCGGACGCTGGACCCCCGGCGCGGCTATCTCGCCCGCGGCGCCTACGAGCGCGCCGGGGGCGTGCTGCCAGGCCGGTTCGACTACGACGAGATCACCGCCGAGGGGCGGCATTACCTGCCGCTGCGGCCCGGCGTCGTGATCGCCAGCCGTGCCAGGATCGGCGGCATCGACGCGCCCGATTCCACCGCGGTGCCGTTCTTCAAGCGGTACTTCCTGGGGGGCTCGACGAGCCTGCGCGGCTGGGGCCGCTTCGAGGTCAGCCCTCTCACGCCGGGCGGCATCCCGATCGGCGGTTTGACGATGCTCGAGACGAGCGTCGAGGCTCGGGTGCACCTCGCCGGAAATCTCGGCATGGTCGCCTTCGTCGATGCCGGCAATGTCTGGCCCCGGCGGTGGGACATCGATCTCGGCGACCTCCTCGCCGACGTCGGAACTGGCCTGCGCTACCGCACGCCGATCGGCCCCGTGCGGGCCGACATCGGCTATCAGCTCACGCCGCTCGAAGGGCTGCTCGTCGACGGCGAGCCCGAGAGCCGGCGCTGGCGCATCCACATCAGCATCGGCCAGGCGTTCTGACGGTCATGAGGCTGCTCCGCACGGCACTCCGGGTGCTCGGCATCGTCGTCCTGGTCCTCGCGCTCGCCGCGATCGTGCTGCTCGCTGTGTCCCAAACCGGCTGGTTCCGCGGCAGGCTGCGCGATTACGCGGTGCAGCAGGCGAACCAGTATCTGCGTGGCGAGCTCACCATCGGCAGCCTCACCGGCAATCTGTTCTCCGGGGTCGTGCTCCATGACGTCGTGATCGAGCAGGCTGGCCGTCCCGTGGTCGCGGCCCGGGCAATCGAGCTGGACTACAGCGTGGCCGAGGTCGTGAACGAGGGGCTGGTCGTGAACGCGCTGCGGATCGTCGAGCCGGCCGTCCTGCTCCGGAGGGATGCGGCCGGTAGGTGGAACGTGGCGGACCTCGTGCGGCAGCAGCAGCAGGAAGCGGAGCGGGAGGGGCCCGCGCGCCCGGTCACGATCCGTCGTGTCGTCATCTCGAATGGGCGCGTCGCGATCGAGGACAAGGTCGAGGGCGGACAGGCCGTCAGGCTTCCGCAGCTGATCGAGAGCATCGACGCGGACGCGTCCTTCTTCTACGAACCCGTGGACATCGCGCTCGAGATCGGGCGGCTCGACTTCGAGGCACGCCGGCCGGACCTCTCGCTGCGCCATCTCACCGGGCGGTTCCTCGTGCACGAGCACGACGTGGAGGTCGCCGACCTGGACGTGCGCACGGCGCAGAGCGCGCTCCAGGGCTCGGCCACCATCGCCGGCTACACCGGTGAGAACCCGCGGTTGGATCTGACGCTCCGGTCCGGGCGGATCACGCCGCGCGAGCTCGCCGGGCTCATGCCGGCTCTCGCGCAGGTTCCGATCGAGCCATCGCTCGACGTGCGCGCCGAAGGGACGCTCGCCGACCTGGCGGTGCAGCTCGAGACCACGTCCGCGGCCGGCGCGCTGTCGGCCGACGTGCGCGCGAATCTCGAGCGGATGGAGCACCCGGCCGTTCGCGGGCGCGTGGACGTCCGCGACGTGAACGCCGCTCGCATCGTCGGGGACCCGGCGCTCGAGAGCGACGTGACGGGCCGCCTGGAGTTCGCGCTCGCGGGCCGCGATCCCGCCAGCCTGAGCGGAACGGCGCGCGTCGCGCTGCAGCGGTCCCGCGCGGCCGGCTATCAGGTCGAGAGCCTGACGGCGGACGCCGACGTGCAGGGAAGCGCGGTGGACCTCGACGCCGCCGTTCGCGCATACGGGGCGAGCCTGTCGGCGGCCGGGACCGCGACCATTCCCACTCACCTGTGGGACGGCACTGCAGCGTCGCATGGGCAGCAGCCTGCCGCCAGCGATATCGAGTTCGACCTGTCGGGCCGGTTGACCCATGTCGATCTCGCGCGGCTGCCGCTCGATGGCGAGCAGTCAACCATCCCGACCGACGTGAATGCCGCGTGGAGCGCGCAGGGGCGCGGGACCCGGATGCGAGCCCGGCTGCGGTTCGAGGAATCGCATGCCGCGGATGCCGTCATCGCCGCTGGCACGGAAGCGATGGTCGATCTGCGCGGGCCGGTTCCGGCCTACGCGCTGCGCGGCTCGGTGCGCAATCTCGACCCGCAGCAGCTTGCCCGGCTCGCGGGCCAGGACCCCGAGACGGCACAGCGGCTGGCCGGACGGGTGGATGCGGTGCTCGACATCGAGGGACGCGGCGTGACCCCGGAGACGATCGACGCCCGCGCGTCCATGCAGGCCGGCGGGTCGGAGGTCGGAGGCGTCGCGGTGCAGGTACTCGACCTGCGGGCGGCCATGCGCAACCGCGTGGCTCGCGTCGACGCGCTGACGCTGGAGAGCCCGGTCCTGCGCGCCAACGCATCCGGCACGGTCTCGATGCGGCCCGACGAGTCCTCGAATCTGTCCTGGGAGCTCGAGGCCGACGACATCTCGGCGCTCGCGATGCTGGCCGGAGTGGACCAGGCGGGCGGGACCGCGCGGATGACGGGCACGCTGACGGGCACGCGCGAACGTCTCGCGGCCGAGGCGTCGCTCTCCGCGTCCAGTCTGCACTATGGCGAGACGACCGTGATGTCGCTGTCCTCGACGATCGGGGCGACCGTGCCCGCGCTCGACGTCGAACAGGCACACGTCCGGGCGGACACCGTCGCGACGCTCGTCCGCGCGGCGGGGCGCGACATCCGCGAGATCACGCTCGACGCGAACTACGCGGCCCGCGAGCTCGGCTTCGACGCCGCCATCGCGGAAGCCGAACGGACGCTCGAGGCCCGGGGGCTCGCACGCTTCCTGCCGGACGGACAGGAGCTCCGCCTCGACGCGCTGTCGCTGGCCACCGGTGACACGCAGTGGGCGATCCCCCGGGGCTCACCGGCCACGATCCGGTATGACGGCAGCCAGATCGAGATCCGCGACCTGGCGCTCGTCAACGGCGGGCAGCGGCTGACGGCGGAGGGGACGATCCTGCTCGACGCACCGGAAGCCGGCGGGGAACCGGCGGGCCGGCTGGCCATCGCGGCCGAATCCGTCGCGCTCGACACCCTCGACGATCTGACGGTCGGCGATCGGGGGCTCGCCGGACGCCTCGATGCCGCCGCGACGCTGACCGGGCGGCTGGCGGATCCGGTGGTCGAGGGGACCGCCGCGGTCGTCGGCGGTGCGTTCCGGGACTTCTCCTTCGAGCAGCTCGCCGCGTCCGTGCACTACGACGCGCGTGGCGCGACATTCGACCTGCGTCTCGACCAGAGCGCGGCCGCTTCGCTCGAGGCCAGCGGGACCGCGCCTCCGGCAATGCTCCGGGCCGGCGCGCCGCAGCCGGCCGACGCCTGGCCGCTCGACGTACGCGCCCACAGCAACGCGATCGAACTCGGCGTGGTCCAGGGTTTCACGCCGGCCGTGACCGATGCCGCCGGCACGCTGGCGCTGGATCTCCGCGTCACCGGAACGCCGCAGGCGCCGCGGCTCGACGGGGACCTCACGGTGTCCGGCGGCGCATTCTCGCTGCCGGCCATGGGCACGAGCTACACGGGGCTCGACGCAGCGGTACGCTTCGAGGGCTCGCGCGCCCGCATCGAGCGCTTCCAGGTGCTCGACGACGACAAGGATGCGCTCACGGTGGATGGCGCCGTCGCAATCACGGAAGGGATGGACGGCGTTGTCGATCTGCGCGTGAAGGCCGACGAGTTCCGGCTGGCCGACAACCAGCTCGGTGAGCTGCAGGTGCATCTCGATCTGCTTGCGTCCGGCACGCTGACCAGCCCGAGCGTGACCGGAGAGATCGCCGTGCACGAGGGGACCATCGAGGTCGATCGCGCCCTCGAGTTCGTGCAGAGCGGACTCTACTCGACCGAGGAGGTGAAGGAGGAGGCGGAAGAGGCGGTGGGCGCGGACGCGGGAGCGGCCGGCGGCCTGCAGTTCGATGTCCGGATCCGCGTGCCGGACAACCTGGTCGTGCGCGGAGACAACATCCGCCTCGGAGGCAAAGGCACCGCACTCGGCGACATGAACGTCACGCTCGGCGGGGACCTCACCGCCACCCGAGGGGCCGGAGGGGAGCCGACCGTAGTCGGCTCGGTGCGGACGATCCGTGGCTACTACGAGTTCCAGGGCCGCCGATTCGACGTCGAGCGCGACGGGACGATCGGCTTCAAAGGACCCGACCTGACGAACCCGACGCTCGACGTGACCGCCCACCGCGACATCGCCGGGGTCCGTGCGACGGTTGCCGTGCAGGGCACGGCGCAGCAGCCGCGCCTGGTGCTCTCGAGCACGCCGCCGCTGGAGGATGCCGACATCCTCTCGCTGATCATCTTCAACCGGCCCGTCAACGACCTGGCACAGGGAGAGCGCGCGTCGCTGTCGCTCCAGGCCCAGCAGCTCGTCGGCGGCGCGGTGGCGTCGCCGCTGGCCGAGTCGCTGCGGGACGTGCTCGACGTCGACCTCCTCGAGATCCAGGCCGTCGCGCAGGGCACCACCGGTCCCGGGGTCACCGTGGGCCAGCAGCTCGGCGAGCGTGTATTCCTGCAGTTCCGGCAGCTCTTCGGGTCCGCGCAGCAGACGGAGGTCGTCCTCGAGTACGAGTTGCTCGAGTTCCTGCGGCTGCAGACCTCGTTCACCGAAGGCTCGTACGACCCGCAGGCCGCCGGCGGGCGCTCCGAGCGTGCGGGTGTCGACCTGATCTTTACGGTGGAACCGGAAAAGTGAGCTACGGAAGCCGCCGCAACCCGACCAGCTCCCAGCCGTCCGCCGTGCGCCGGAAGTGCAGCGTGATCGGCGTGGACCACGCCGGATGGTCGGGATGTTCGGCCGAGATGACCGCCTCGACGAACGATCCCGGCTCGGCCCCCTGGATCAGCGCGGCCGGGGCGGCCACGCGCATCTCGCGGCTCGCGACCGCGTCGCCGGCCGGACGGGACTCTCCCGTCGCGTTGTCGAATCGTCCCCACTGCACGCGGTAGGACTCCGCGTGCGGCGCGACGCCCGCGTCGGCGGCGGCGTTGCGGAACGTCAGCTCACCCGACGGGCTCAGCGCGAAGTCGACCAGCGGGTTCACGGCCGGAAGCCAGGCGCGCAGCACCTTGTCCCGGCGTTCGATGATCGTGCGCGTCAGGAACACGGTCGCGGCCGGGTCGCTGAACTGCGCCTTCCCGACGATCGCCCCGATCGCCTCGTCGCTGAAGCGCGACACGATTCGCGCCGCCCAGAACGCATCGTCCGGGCGCATGTTCGCGAACGCGGGGTTCGGGTACTCGGGCTTCCAGGCCACCGGATCGAACGCGCGGCTCTCGATGCGGCCGACCGCCGGCGGCGCCTCGGGGTAGTCGATCAGAATCCACGGGCGGACCCACAGCCCCAGCGTCGCGAGCGTCACCCAGCCGGGGCGCCACTCGAGGATGTACTCGTGCCCGGCGCGCGGCACCTGCGGGTGCACCGTGCCGCTGCCCAGGATGGATCCGAAGTCGAACATGTAGTGCCGGATCCAGCGCTTCCCTTCGTCCCCCTCGAGCATGTCGAGGCTGTTGATGCCCCGCGAGTCGTCGTGGTTCAGCCAGGCGCCGAACACGCGCGCCGCCCGCAGCTCGCGCCGGTGCTCGTGCGGGACGATGTCGTTCGGGTCGTCGGGCCGGGTGCCGTAGTAGCGGAAGTTGCCGGCCGGGAGCCCGTCGGCGAAGCGGCTCGCGAGCACGCGGTACCGCCCGTTCGGCAGCCGCGCCGCCTGCCGGAACACGAGCTCGAGATCGCGGGGCGTCAGCGCGCGCCGGTTGCCGTTGAGCGGATCGCGGATCGTCGCGTCGGGTGCAATGGTCAGTGACTCGCGATCCAGTTCGGCGAGGTACACCTGGACGGTGTGGTACCCGAAGGCGTAATAGAAGGCCGTGCCGATGATCTCGGCGCCGGTCGCCATCTCGGGGTTCGACGGCGGGTCGACTTCGATCTGATACGTGTGCCCTTCCGGGTCGCGCATCCGGAAGCCCGGCTGGACGCCCGAGCTCTTGCCGCCCGAGACGACCCAGCCCTCGAGCGAGATCCGCTCGAACTGGTCGGGGCCGCGGACGATCTCCTGAATCGTCATCTCCCGGTGCCCGATCCGGTTCGTGAACCAGCTCGAGTCCGGTACTTCGCCGATGGTATTGACGTTCAGCGCGCGGACGTCCCGCCGCTCGCCGGGTTCGGCGAACGTGTTGACCAGGAAGTCGTAGGCATTGCGGTCCTCGACCGGCCGGACCTTCGACGCGTCGAAGGCCTGGTCGTTGTCCACCCGGATCGGGTCGTCGGGGTAGTAGTGCGGCGCCCGGGACGACGTTCCCGCCGCGGCGGCCGTGGCCAGCACGGCCGCCAGCAGGACGCGCAGGCACACGCGGCCCGCGCGCGCCCGGCGCGGCGCGCCGGCGGGCGGGGCGTCGTCGCTAGAACCTGCCGCCGAAGACGATGAAGAGGTGCGGACCATCACGGCTGCCGAACGCGGCATCGACGCGCAGCACGATGCCCTGATTCGTGTTGAAGCGGAACCCGAGCCCGTAGTTGGATTCGAGGTCCGTGAAATCGAGGTCGCCGCGCCGGTCGGTGACCTTGCCGGCGTCGTAGAACAGCGCGCCGTCCACGCCCGACCAGATCTCCCAGCGGTACTCGGCCTGCAGCAGCAGCGCGTGCGGTCCCCGGAAACGGTAGTCCCGGAACCCGCGCAGCGTGTCGTGCCCGCCGAGCGTCGGCATGTAATAGAAGGGGACGCTCTGTCCGGCGTCGGTATCGGACGTCGAGAGGAAGCCGCGCAGCGCGATCACGCGGCGCCCCTCGAGGAAGCCGATGTACTGCTGCAGATCGACGTCGAGCTGCCGGAAGTTGTACGCCTCCAGCGTGCGGTCGTCGTAGCGGCTCAGCTCCACGAGGTAGTAGCCGCCGCCGCGGGGATAGCGCGGCTCGCGGGTGTCGAGCTCGACGAACGCGCTCGTGCGGAGGAAGTCCGGCTGGCGCGTGAGACCCGGCGCCGTGGTCTCGTCGAAGAGCTCGTCGATCGACGGGACGATGCGGTCGCTGCCGCGGCCGACCCGGGGCTGCAGGAACTCGAGCCCGCCGCCGATGCGCAGCCGGCGCAGCGGCTCGACGCCGGCGCGCCCGCCGAACGTGTTGCCGCGCAGCGCGTAGTCGGTCTGGTTCGCGCGCAGCGAGGCCGGGCCGATCCCGAAGAAGTCCTCGTGCGGGTAGTCGCGGCGCCGGAAATAGCCTTCGGCGAATACCCGGCCGTCTGCCAGCTCCGTCAATGCCGCCCGCAGCTCCAGGCCGAAGTAGCCCTTGATGGAACCGGCGACCCACGAGTCGAGCGTCAGGTTGTGATCGAACAGCTTGCTGTTGCGCCATCCCACCCCGTAGGCGAAGCCGCTGCCGGTCGTCAGGGAACCCAGCTTCGGGTACAGCCCCTCGCGGTTCAGCAGGAAGATGGCCCGGTCTTCGATGAAGTCGAAGGCCTTCTCGACGGTGTTCTGCTGGTACGGCTGGAGATGTTCCTGCTTGGCCGCGCGCTGCTGCTGCAGTGCCTCGGCGCGCGTCGACGGCTCCTGGGCCAGGGCGGGTGTGGCGACGAGGATCGTGATCGCCAGCGCGGGGACCCAGTTCGGCAGCTTCGGCATTCGGCTCGGGCGTGAGCCAATAACGGTACCACGGACCGGGGCGGTTTGTGCAGAGGGAACTGAGCGCTCCCCGGATTGCGCAGGCCGGAGCTCGGTCCGGCCACGCCCGAACGGTCCGAGGCGGCGGGCCGGCGCGCCCGCCGCCTGCATGCCGGTGCGGCTATTGACCGGGCCGGATCTGGCCGCGGATCTCGCCACCCTGGAAGGTATCGCTGTGGACGTTCGCGTACGCGATGCCGTCGCGAATCGCCTGGATGACCTCGGCGAACTCGCCGGGCGCGATGCCCTGGGTCGCCACCGCCTGCACGTCGGCCGCCGTGAACTCGCCCCTGACGACGCCGTCGCGCGGGCCGGGACAGGTCTGCGTTCCGGGCGGTCCCGGGCGCGTGGCCGTGCCGCACAGCCAGACCATGATGCCGCCGTTCACGCCCGGCTGCGCGATATGGATGTGCGACATGAGCACATCCGACTGGAGGTTGGCATACGAGATCTCGTACGCCACGCGCTCGCCGCGCTCGTCGATGGAGGCGCGGAACGTGCCGCTCGCGGGTGACGAGATCGAGGGGACCTCGTCGGCGGCTTGCAGCTCGGCGCGCACGCGCGCGCCGCCGCCCTGGGCGAATGCCACGGCCAGGCCGCCGCCCATGAGTACCACTGTCATCAGCGTCAGACGTCGCGTCATGGAAGTGCTCCTTGGTGGGGAAGTTCGTGTGGAGGCCAGCGCGCACGCCGGCGCAGAGCGGTGGGGATGGCAAGCCGGATGCCAGGGAGCATCCCGGCGATCGCGGTGAGAGTCGCGCAGACGAGCGCGTTGCGCCTTTCGCGGGACGTCGTCGCTTACGAGGGAGGAAAAGGTACGGGTGTCTGACACCCGTACCTGTACATCAGGCGCCCTTCACGGCAGCCGGGCTGGACAGACGCGGCAGGGCGGCTTCGATTCCGGCACGCTGAGGTTCCAGCCACGGCGGCAATACGAGCGTCTCGCCGAGGTGCGCCGGGTCCTCGTCGACCGCGAAGCCGGGACCGTCGGTGGCCAGCTCGAACAGCACGCCGCCGGGTTCGAGGAAGTACACCGACTTGAACCAGAAGCGGTCGATCACGGGCGTCGGCCTGCGTCCCGCTTCGTCCACGCGCGTTCGCACCTCGATCTGGTGTTCGTCATCGTCGACGCGCCAGGCGATGTGATGCACGGCGCCTACGCCCCACGCGCCGCGCCGGACGTCGGGTGTCTCGCGGATGTCGACGTAGCGCCCCGAGCCACCTCCCTCGATGCCGTAGCGATGCCAGCCCTGATCGGAGGCGAGGTGCGAGAAGCCGAGCACGCTGGTGAGGAACGAGGCGCTCAACTCGAGGCTGTGCTCCCAGAGACGCGCGCTCTCGAGCCCGCGGATCTGGAACGGCACGTCGATCGGACTGTCGTCCCAGGGCGTGAACTCGCGGCTGGCCGCGTCGGCGCGCTCGACGAGCGCGACGTGCAGCCCGTGCGGGTCGACGAAGGGGAGCACCCGGTCGCCGAAGCGCGTCTCCGGTGAGCCGACTTTCGTGCCGTAGCGGGTCAGCCGCTCCGCCCAGAAGCCCAGGCTCCCGGGTGGCACGGTGAGGCCGACCTCCACCGTCAGGCCGTGTCCCAGCCGCGGCGGCGCCAGGTGCGCCCACGGGAAGAACGTCAGGTCCGTGCCCGGATGTCCCTCGCCGTCCGCGTAGAAGAGGTGATACGTGCCCGGGTCGTCCTGGTTGACGCTCTTCTTGACGAGCCGCATGCCGAGCACGCCGGCATAGAAGTCGAGATTCTCCTGCGCGGGGCCGGAGATGGCGGTGATGTGATGCAGACCGCGCGGACCGTTCATGGCGTGCCTCCTCGCCCGTGGACGGGCGCCGGACGTGCGGGCCGCCGGGCCCGCACGCCCAGTCTATCGCCGGACCGGTCCGGAGGCACGCGGCGTCAGACCGTCACCCGCGGCCGGGCCGGCACGAAGAAGCCGACGTAGAGCGCCGGCAGGGCGAGCAGCAGGTGCAGCCAGATGTCACCGCCCCAGAGCGGCGCGAGCCCGAACAGCGTCGACGTGCCGGAAATCGCGCCGAGCAGCGCCAGGAACAGGTAGATCAGGCCGACCGAGCGCAGGTAGGTACGCGACCCCAGGGCGGTGCGCTGCGCCGCGATTCCCCACAGGCCGAACACGAGATGCACGAGATTGTGGAGGAGGTTGACGGGGAAGATCCCGAACAGCATCCCGTGGCCCTGCGGCACCGCCAGCGGGGGCGCGCCGGCTGGTGCCGGGGCCAACAGGCCGGGAATGAAGCCCGCGATGCCCACGAGCAGGAACGCGACGCCGTACACGAGCGCGACCGGTTGCAGCGCCATGAGTCTCTCCTTCGGGGCGTGTACGCCCCGGAGGGAGAGAGCACAGGGGATGCCACGATCCGGGTCGGATCAGGCTGGACCAGGTCCCTGCGGTACGGTGCCTACGGAATCATCGGTGCCTTCCGGCGCACGAGCTGGATCGGCAGACCCCACGGGTCGCGGAGCATCGCCAGCTCATCGCCGCCCGGGTTGATTGAGACGTCCCCTTCCGCCCGCGCGCCGGCCGCGATGAGCCGTTCGCGCGTGCCTCGCACGTCGTCGGCCGCGAGCGCCACGTGCAGGAGCACCGGATCCATCGCGGCGTAGTCCGGCACCGGCAGTCTGGGGTTGTTGTAGAACTCGAGCATGACCGTGCCGGAGCCGTCGGCGAGGAAGTGGCCGAACGGCGGCTCCGGCTCGGCGCGCCGGATTGTGAAGCCCAGCGTCCCGGCGTACCAGCGGGCCGCCGCGGCCGGCTCGCGGACCTGGAAAGCGACGTGTTCGATCTTCACGGTTCCAGGGTGTCCCACTGCTTCGTGAGCGCTTCGATCTCCGCCTCGTGCGTGCGGAGGAACTCGACGTTCTCCTTCGATACGCCCGGCGGCAGCTCGGTGATGGTGCCACTCTTCACGAAGGCGTAGGCGATCATGGTGTTGAAGAACGCCAGCTGCGCCGTCGCGAACTCGCGCGGCTTCATGCCCGCTTTCGCCACCGCCGCCGCGAGCAGCGGCTCGTTCTGAATCTGCTGGGTCAGTTCGTCCAGCGACGAGCTGTCGTCGAGGTCGGGCAGCGGCGAGCGCTCGTCCTCGCTCTCCTCGAGCGCCTCCAGCTCCGCCTCGAGCTCTTCGAGCCTGCCCGCCTCCGCCTCGGTGAGCTCGTCCTTGTCGCTCAGCCGCTCGTACTCGCGTCGCAGCGTCCTGAGCTTCCTGAACTCCGGGTCCTTCTGCATCTCCGCGGCAAGGGCCGCGTAGACGGCCTCGATCTGCTTCAGCGAGGTCATCGAGAGCCGGTAGTCGAGGACTTCCTGCAGATCCTTGTTCCGCTCCTGCGGAGCCGGAGCCGCCATCGTGGCAGCGAGGACGACAGCCGTGGCAAGTGATGTCAACGTCATGGGACCTCGGTGCGCGGGGGAGCGCGCGCGGATGTCGATTATAGCGAGACAGCTCATCTGAACGTGTTGCCAGCCGATGCGGGATGCGCATTTCCGCGCAGGTTGGTACAGGTCCTGCTGACAGCAGGAGCGTGCGAACGTTCCAGCACCCGATCCCGCGCACCTGGAGGTATCGGCTCGCGCCCGACACCCCGTTCGCGCGCCGGCCGATGGGGCTTCCCGGCATCTGGACCCGTCTGCGACGGCTGCTCTGGTCCTGGTGGCTCTGGGCCGCGATCGCGATCGTGCTGCTCTGGCGCGACGTGTTCGGATGGGCCGTCGGCGCCGGCATCACCGCGGCGGTGGCCTATCTGCTGCAGCCGACCGAGTTCCCGCCGGCCTACGGTCTGGAGCACGAACTGCGCGTCGAAGACCCCGACTTCGTCAGCAGCCTGGTGGGCACGACGGGCACGGCGTTTCTCGGCGGCAACCGCGTCGACATCCTCAACAACGGCGACGAGTTCTATCCGGCGATGCTCGACGCCATCCGCGGCGCGCAACGGTCGATCACGGTCGAGGCCTACATCTACTGGGATGGCACGATCGGCCGGGAGTTCGCCGACGCGCTGGCGGAGCGCGCGAAGGCCGGCGTGCGCGTGAAGCTGCTGCTCGATGCGGTGGGCTCCACCCGGATCGGCGAGGAGATCCTCACACGCCTGGACGAAGGCGGCTGCCAGGTGGCGTGGTTCAACCCGCCGCACTGGTACAGCATCGGGCGCTTCAATCACCGCACCCACCGCAAGTCGATCATCGTCGACGGGCGCATCGGGTTCACCGGCGGAGCCGGAATCGCGGACCAGTGGCGCGGGCGCGCGCAGGACGAGGATCACTGGCGCGACATGCAGATCCGGCTGGAAGGGGCCGGCGTGCTGCCGCTGCAGACCGGCTTCGCGCAGAACTGGCTGCAGACGACGGGGGAGCTCGTCACCGGCGACGCGTTCTTCCCGCTCCTCCGGAGCGATGCGCCCGGCGTGTACGTGCACACGATGCTGAGCTCCCCCTCGACCGGCACGTCGGCCGCCCGGGTGCTCCATTACCTCTCGATCTCCTCGGCGCGGCGTCGCATCCTGATCGCCAATCCCTACTTCGTGCCCGATCCGTCCGCGCGCGACACGCTCATCGCCGCGCGTCAGCGCGGCGTCGACGTCGCGATCATGATGGCGGGCCGCTACAACGACGCGTGGCTCGTCAGGCAGAACAGCGTCAGGCTGGCCGGCCCGCTGCTCGAAGCCGGCGTGACGATCCACGAGTACAACCGGACGATGCTGCACCACAAGATGATGGTCGTGGACGACGACTGGGGGACCATCGGAACGACGAACTTCGACAACCGGTCGTTCGCGTTCAACGAGGAGAGCAACGTCTCGTTCAACGACCCCGATCTGGTCCGGCAGCTCGTCGACACGTTTCACGCCGACCTCGACGGCTGCGAACGGCTGACGCTCGAGACGTGGCGGCGTCGCGGAGCCGTCAACCGCGCGAAGGAGCTCGTCGCGTCGCTGATGCAGGATCAGATCTGATGCGCCCCTGATGCCCTCCGGTCCCCTTCTTGCAGCGGGGACCGACCGAGGAAACCCAGACCATGTCTTCGATTCGTACGCTGCTCGTGGTCGTGCTCGTCGCTGCGGCCGGGTTGATCGCGTTCGCCGTCTGGCAGGACCGCACGACGGAGACCGTGAACCGTCCAGCCTTCGACGCCGGCGACGTGATTGCGGTGGAGGGCTGTCTGACTGCGGCGAGCGGGATGAACGCGTTCGCGCTGACGCCCGTCGAGCGCGACCCGCTCACCTCGGCCATGACGAGCCGCAACGAGGCGACGACGTTCACCTATGAGCTCGTGGGCGACCCGTCCGAGTTGCGCGGGCTCGTGGGGCAGCGCGTCCGCATCCGTGGCCTCGCGTCGAATTCTGCCGGGGAAGACATCGATCTGGACCGGGAGCGGACCACGCCTCCCGCCGGACAGGGCGAGGAGAGCGAGGCGCGCGTGGAGACGAAGGAGGAGGCGGAGATCGTCGTGCGCCGGCTCGAGGTGCAGTCGGTGGAGAGCATCCCCGGCACGTGCCCGACCGAGGGGTCGTGACGCGCCGGGGACTCGTGCCCGCTACTGTCTTGCCATGGCCGGCGCCTCGAGCTTCGGCACGACCGTCTGCTGAATCGTGCCGTTGGCGTGCCGGAAGACGCACTGGTTGCGGCTCAGGTTGACGTTGCGCGGCATGCGCAGCGTGATCGTGATCACCTCGCCGGGCTGGATCGGCTTGCGGTGCCGGTAGACGTCCCCTCCCACCGGATTCCCCTGCTTGTCGTACCAGTTCTCGTCGACGCGCAGGCCGGCGATCGGCGCGCTCTCCGTGTTCTTCAGCAGGATGGTCGTCACCATCTCGGTGGCGCTCCGTTTGGTCGTCGGCCTGGTGATCTCCACCTTGGCCGGTCCGCGCACGGGAGCGACCAGCCTCGGCGCGGCCTCCTGCGCCGCGACCGGAGTCCAGAGTCCGAGCACCATTGCAGCCGCCACGACGTGAGCCTGTAACCGACCTGCCATGACCGCCCTCCTTTCGCGCGCGTGTGTTGAGCTGCCCCCTGGCCCCTGGCCCCTGACCCCTGACCCCTGAAGACCCTGGCCCCTGACCCCTGGCCCCTGCCCCCTGGCCCCTGGCCCCTGACCCCTGACCCCTACTTCCTCTTCGTATAGGCAATCCGCATCGACTGCACGTCCTTCCCGTCCGGGCCCGGCATCCGGAAGAGCTGGTGCTCCGGCCCCGGCTTCGGGGGCTGCGGCATTTCCTGTGCGGGAGCGGCTGCCGCGGTCAGCAGCAGCAGTGAGACGACGATTCCGGCTCTCGCGACGAACATGGAGAACCTCCGTCCCTGGGGGGTGCGGGCATTCTCGCACAGTTCTGTCAGGCGTGTAGCTGGCGGCTGGCGGCTGGCGGCTGACAGGACTTGCGCGACGTGTAGCTGCCGCGAGCCGGGGGCGGGTGGCGGTGGCTTCGGCCGTGACGCTCACGGACATGGAGCCCGCACGGCATCCACCGCCGCGAGCGCGGCGCCGCGGGTGTCTGCCGTCGACGCGACGAGCGCGCGGCGGAGGGCGTCGAGGCTCTTCGCGAGATCCGCGCAGTCCTGGGTGACATCGATTCCGAAGCCCGGGTCCGCCTGCAGCCTGAGCGCCTGGTCGAGCACGACGCGGATGCGGTCGGCGGCGTCGCCGGCATGCGCGCCGCCGGGATGGCGGCGCAGGTACTCGCCGGACAACAGGTCGAGCATGAAGGCGTAGCACGGGGCATACCCTTCGCACTCGCCGGGCAGCCGGTTCTCGACCGCGAGCCAGGCAATCGGCTCGGCGGCCGCGGTCGCGCGGTGCCGGTCGTGGACGCTCCAGATCCAGTCGGCGGACAGAATCCACTGCCCGCCCGGCTCGTCGTAGACGACGAGCGCTTCGTGCGACGTCAGCCACGACCGGTACGGATCGTGGCGTGAGCCGTCCATCGGCACGGACGCCAGCAGCCACCGCAGCGCGCGAAGGTGCAGGAGGGCAAGCGTCCCGGCGCGCTGCGGGTCGGGTTCGGCGGCGAGGGCGGTTTCGATCCGCTGCACGAGCGCCGCCCGCGGTTCGAACGGCCCATCGTCGGAGGCGAGTGCCCGTTCGATCTCGTCGTGCAGTCCCTCGAGAGCGATTCCCTGGCTCGCGTCGGCCTGAACGGTGCCAGGCACAGCCAGACTGACGAGTGTCGTCAATACGCAGGAAGCGAGTCGCATGCGTGAAGGTCGCATTGCCGCGAGGGCAGGCTCGACGTCGAGCCCGCACGGACCATATCGGCCGCTGCGACGCACCGGATGAGGTCACATCACGGACACACGAGGACAGCGGCGTCCTGGAGGGCCGGTGAGCGTGCCAGCGGGCGACGATGCGTCAGGCGCCGGCGGACGTGGCGGCAACGCCGGCGTGCGCGTCCGCACTCGACAGCCGGTCGAGGCTCGCGATCGAGCCGGCGCCGTGGGAGAGCCGGCAGACGACGACCGAGGTCACGAGCTCGCGGGTGAGCCGGGTGGCCGCCCAGCGCAGCCGCCGGATCGGGCGCGCCTCGAACGACACCAGGCGCAGGCCGCATCCGGCGATCAGTCGCTCGAACCGCGCGACCGTCATCTGGTTCAGCCCGCCGGCGACCTCCGAGAAGCGTGTCGCGCCGTCCGTCTTGAAGTCCGCGCGCCAGCGGATGAGCGCCCGTTCGGTGAACACGAGATGGGCCCAGGGGAAGACGGAGAACAGGTGCCCGCCGAGCGGATGCAGCCAGGGTGGACCGAAGGCGATCAGGATCATGCCGCCGGGGCCGAGCAGCCGCCGCATGCGGTCCAGCACGGCGTCCGGGTCCGCGAAATGCTCGAACGCGTCCATCGACAGGATCACGTCGGCGGTCTCGTCCGTGTCCGTGACGAACACGCACCGATCCGCGACGCCCGCGGCCCGGGACTGCCGGCGCGCCTCCTCGAGCACCTCGTCCCGGATGTCGAGCCCGATCACGCGTCGCGCGCCACGACGGGCGAGTTGGATGGCTTCGTCGCCGGTGCCGCAGCCGTAGTCGAGCACGGAGCGTCCGGCCACGTGCGTCCAGACATCGGGACCGAACAGCACCTCGAGCTTCGAGCGCTGCTGGTAGATGACGGGGGCGCCGCCATCCGTCTCCGCCATCCGGCGGCCGAGGCGTTTCAGCAGGAGATAACCGGGCGTGCCGCCGATGATGCCGCGCATGGACAGGCTCCCGCGCGTTCCGAGCCGTCGTGGGAGCGCGACGCTCGCGCCACAGCGCGAATCGGGGGCGTGCGCATCGAGTGTAGCCACCGGTACGCGGCGCGCAATCAGGTAAAGACCTGAGTATGGCCGGGCGTGAGTGTCAGGTTTCGCTCTGCCATGACTGCGGCGCATGGCTTGCCAGCCGTAGCTCGCGCTCGAGCACGCGCGAGCGAAGGATGGCGCGCCCGGCAGGACTCGAACCTGCGACCCTCGGCTTAGAAGGCCGATGCTCTATCCAACTGAGCTACGGGCGCCCGGTCTGTGTGGCGGGGTAGCCTCAAGTGTACCGCAGAGTGGGGTCTCGCCCCTTCCCTCCCCTTACAGAGGGCAAGAGCACTGGCGCGCTGTCCCAGGACGATTCCGCAGAGATCTGTAACACGTCATTCCGGAAACGTGGATCATTCGGGCGAGGGATTCGCCTGGCGCGAACCAAAGGGTAGTACCTTGGGCTGCTATGAGCTGGATGACGTATGCGGTCGTGGCCGCGGTTGCGCTGGCCGCCGCCGACGTGTTCGTGAAGATGTCGTCGGGCAAGGTGCCGAACAGCCTCGGTGTGCTGCTCTACGGAGCCGTCGCATTCAGCGTCGGACTGACCTGGTTCCTGATGGACAGGGCCAGGGGCCTGCCGCTTCACGCATCCGCGGGCGGCATCGCCTCCGCGCTCAGTGTCGGCATGTCGTTCAGCCTGGTCACCGTCGGCCTGTACGCGGCCTTTGACGCCGGCGCACCGCTCTCCGTGACCTCGCCCGTCGTTCGCCTCGGCGGTCTGCTCGCGGCGGGCGTCTGTGGTCTCTTGATCTGGAACGAGCCCCTGACGCCTCGATACGCGGCGGGTCTGCTCCTTTCGACAGTCGGCGTCTATCTCATTGCGACGCGATGACGGGGGAGTCCAGCGAGCGGCCGGGAACTGGAGAAGCCATTCGTCACGGCGATGCGCCGGAGGAAGGCCGCTTGCATCACTCCTCAGGCACTACGGCGGCCTGCGAATAGCAGTTTCGAAGGCCCTGCCTTTCCAGGTGTCTTCAAACGAACCGAGCTGGTCGAACAAATTATCCCGGCTGTGGAAAATGCCGCCGTGCGCGACGACGAATCGCGACAGGTCGCATACCGTCGAACAGGCGCGAGTCCTTCCGTCAAAGTCAATTACTGTGGATTGAACTGCCTCGAACAGCGTTTCTCCGTCATTTGAAAAGGGCACAGCGTCATTCACTCGCGGTTCGAGCGGCCCGTGGATCTCCTCGACGCCACACCAGTCGCCTCCGATCAAGAACTGAGGCCAGCAGGACGCGATCCGGAATGAACATCCGGACCCGGGGAAACCGACGGTTCCAGAACCGGCCGGACACCCAGAGTGCCCGAACGCGAGTCCCGATGCCCCTGCCACGAGCGAGAGCCTCCAGGCACGCCAGGCGCTGGCTGCAGGATCCGCGTCCGGTCTCGATTGTTCTCGAGACAGGCTGGCGCTCCTTGACGGTATAGATTGGCTGAATCCGTCGCGCCACCGTCGCGTGCGCGAGCTGCAGGAAGGCAATCTCCGACTCATCGTTCGGCTGAATCGACGCGGCCAAGTCCCTGACCGCGTCCGAGTCGTAGTCCAGAATGCGCGTCGACTCCAGGTTGCGCCGGCTCATGCGGCAGGCATCCGGTTCGCTCTTGCCCTTCTCACGTCCTCACAAACGCCGGCCTGCTTAGAGCATAGTAGGGGCCGTAGGTCTAGAGATCCAACGACTTGTCGTGCGCGAAGCAGGCGCCGACTGTCCAGCCTGCCGGCCATCTTAGTCAATGGTCCATCCGGTCCCAATCCTACAAGACCACAGGGTCCCTTGCTGGGTGTGAACAGCCTCTGGTATGGTCCGGCCACACAAGTGCCTTGACTCCCCAGGAGGCCAGATGATTCGTGTTCTCGTGGCCGTGCTGTGTCTTCTGTGCGCCGTGCCTGTAGCCGCACAGTCGGTAGCGACAGTCACAACAAATGCGCCCATTTATATCGGACCGGAGGAAACGCAGACGCCCTTGAGAGTGGCAGCGGTCGGCACGCGCCTGCGGGTCATTTCCGAAGAAGGGGAGTGGCTTCAGGTCGAGTTTCAAGACCCTCGTTACGGACGTAGAGTCGGTTACGTTCAGCGTCGCTTCGTTGGTATCAGCAACGAAGCCACCCAACCGATGGATCTTTCAGTGCCTTCTGCAGGCGCGGTGCCCTCCCCGGAGGCAACCACAAAAACGCCAGTTCCGTTACCTAAGTATGCGGCCAGGTTTCCAAAGACCGAGACATCGATAGGATGGGCATTTCTGCATGTGTCCGACGAAACGCTTGGTTCCCCCAACTCTGCTCTCGGGTGGAACGTGTCATTCGCCGGCAATCTGGCATCGTGGCTCGGTCTCGTCGCGGATGTGACCGGGAATTACAAGACAGAGTTGCTCAACCTGGAAGGGTTCGACGGAAATATTCATAGCTTCCTTGGCGGGCCGCGCTTCTCGCTTCGTATGTCGCCGTTGGTTGTGCCATTCGGGGAGTTCCTGGTCGGTGCGACTCATAGCTACGTAAGCATTGGGGACTTGTCGGATGTCAATTCGACCGACTTCACGGTGCAACCGGGAGGCGGTGTCGACGTCGGCAACGATAGGATTGCTGCACGTTTCAGCTTCGCGTGGCGGCGAGTGTTCTACGACGGTGATCCAGCGACCAATTTTCGATTCGTTCTTGGCGCGGTAATCCGTCGTTAGTCTCAGGCACGCCAGAGACTCATCCATGCGGAAGACCGTTGTGACACTGAGCGTGCTTGTAGTGTTGTTGGCGCTCCTCCTCACGCTATCGGTCTTCCTGCACGATCGAATTTGGCCGTCCCAAACCGTATCAGTACAAATTTCTAG
>CAYUPN010000015.1:0-34862 GCA_964446605.1 uncultured Bifidobacteriaceae bacterium
AGCCACTGCTCGTGGTAGTTCTTCCACCCGACCGCCTGCCCCCACCACTGGTGCGCCAGCTCGTGCGCGACGAAGAACTCCGGAAACCGTTCGAAGCTGGTCGGGTCGTCGCGCCACACGAACGGCGACATCGGAAGCGGCTGGTTGATCACCGCCATGTACCCCGGCGCATGCCCGCCCGGCACGTGGCTCTCGACGACGGCCAGCGACAGCCCCTCGTACGGCGCGTCGTCCATGACGGTGCGGTAGAACCGCATGATGTCGGCGGCCATGTCGAGCACCTCGCGCGCGCGGCTGCGCTGACGGGGCGAGCTGGTCACGCGGAGCTGCAGCGGAGTCCCGGGCGCGGACCCGCCGGCGGCGAGGTCCTGCGTCTCGGTGTCCTCGAAGCGCGAGACGACGCAGCTCAGGTAGCGGACGGGCCGCGTCGCCGCGAACACGAAGATGCGGCGCGACCCATGCTCCTCGTCGCGTACGTCGACAGGCGACCCCTCCGCCGGCCTGCCGGAGCACACGCTGCCGTACCCGGCCGGAAGCGTCAGGCGAATCGTCGCGGTCGCGTAATCCGTGAGCGGCGCCTGCGCGTGCCAGTAGCTCCGGTTGGTGTAGAGGAAGGAGGGGATCGGGTCCGGCATGGTGAGCTCGCGGACGATCTGGCCGCCGACGGTGACGTTCTCGCGGTCCGGCACCTGCGGTTCGAGCCGCCCGACATAGCTCACCGTCAGCTCGAGCTCGTCGCCACGTGACGCCGGTTCCGGCAGGTTGATGACCAGGCTGTTCTGACCCCGGACGCGCAGCGCCAGCAGCCGGCCGTGCCGCTCACTTGTGACCGACCGCACGTGCAGCGACTCGGCGAGACGGAGGGTCAGCGTCGACAGCGCGAACGCGCGCACCCTCAGCCGCAGGCGCGTGCTGCCGTCGTGCCACAGCCGATCCGGCGTGATGGTGGTATCGACGGAGTAGTCGAGCACGTCGTACTCGGCACCCTCGTCTTCGTCGTAGAACGGCCCGCGCGCGGCGAGCCTCGCGCGCGATGCATACACCGAGAGATTGCGCCGCCGCTTGCGGTCGAACAGCGTGATGTCCTCGGGGTCGGCGGAGGACCGCGCGTACGTGAGCGTGTCGTAGCGCCGCGTCCGGATCTCGGCGAGGAAGTCGCCAGGCGAGGGCAGCAGGGACCATCGCGCACGGCTCAGATCGCCAAGGTCCACCCCGTAGGACTTGCCGATCTCCTCCTCGAACACGGAGCGGGCGCGCTCCAGCGCCCGCGGGTCGACCGGCACCTGTGTGAGCTGTGATTCGGGAAGCCGGCTCGCCGCGTCCAGCGGATGGAACCGCACCAGCACCCCATCGAAGCGCTGCCGCAGCTCGGGGCGATCCGTGAGCAGGGCGATCTGCCGCTGCTCCGTCAGGGGAGCGGGCGTGAAGCGCATCTCGCCGCGGCCGAGCAGCACGGCCGCGGTCGTACCGCCCGGAGTGGCCGCGACGAAGACCTGGCCGGCCGGCAGGCGCAGCTCGAGATCCTCGGCCGTGACCACGAGGTCGTGCGCGCGGTACTGACGCGTGGCGTCGAGCTCGAGGCGGAAGAGCCCTTCGACGCTCCCGGCCGGCGTGATGTCGGCGATGCGCCAGCCGGCGTCCGTCGGCACGACGTCCAGCCGCCAGGTCGCCAGCCGCCCCTCCTGTCCCGACTCGATCAGCGCGTCGACGACGAGCCGGTGACCGGGTCCGTCGGGACGCGCGGTGCGATCGCGTTCCTGGAGCGTGGCGGCGGTGACGGCGGGGACCAGCCAGATCGAGGCGAAGTCGGCGAGGTGTTCGGCGTGGTGACCCGCCGCGGTCAGGTTCGTGAGCTCCTGCGCGGCCCCGCGCGCGAGCACGCTCTCGAGCTGCGACAGCAGCTCCCGCACGCCGTCGGACTCCTGCGGCGCCGCGGCGGCAGGAGCGATGAACACGAGGGCCGCCAGCACGAGTGGCAGCCGCCGCATCTCAGTGCCCCGCTCCGGGCAGGGGAATGGGACGCCGGACCGTGAGCACCGTCAGATCGTCCGCCATCCTGGTGCCGGCAGCGTGCGAATGGACCGCATCGATGATCGCCGTGCCGACAGTCTGCATGTCCTTCCACCAGTGGTTGTCGATGACCGCCTGCAGTCCCGGCTCGTCGAAGGGCACGCCGGCCGCGTCCTCCGCCTCGGTGATGCCGTCGCTGTAGAGCACCAGCACGTCGCCTGCGTTCAGGACCACCGTTCCCGCCGCGTACGTCGCGGCGTCGAACAACCCGAGCGCCACGCCTCCTTCGGTGAGCCGTTCGTACTGCCCGTCCACACGCCGCAGCATCGGCGGATTCTGGCCGGCGTTGACGTAGTCCATCGCGCCGGACGCGGGATCGTAGAGCGCGACGAACAGGGTGATGAACCGCGACCCCGGCGCGTGGCGCGCGATCTGTCCGTTCAGCCGGGTTGCGAGCTCCGCAGGCTCCAGTCCTTCGTCGACCAGCACGCGCAGCATCGCGACGGCCAGCGCCATCAGCAGGGCGGCCGGGCTCCCTTTCCCCGCGACATCGCCAAGTGCCAGCACGATCCGCCCGTCGGGCCGGCGGACGAGGTCGTACAGGTCGCCGCCGACGGTGTTGGCCGGCTGTGTCATGCCGAAGCCCTCGATGCCGACCTCCGTGTACACCTCGCGGGGCAGCATCGCCTGCTGAATCTCGCGCGCGACCTCGAGATCGCGCTTCAGCGTGAGCCGGTCGGCGACCTCGAGGAGAATCAGCAGGTTCAGGACGAGAAACCCGCCGGCGAGCCACATCGTCCCCGGGGGCCAGTCGGGCGACGGCACGGGCACCGAGACCACGAAGGGAATCAGCGGGACCTGGACGACCTTGATGCCGTTGAAGAGGCCGAGCAGTCCGATCAAGGCCATCACCAGCCCGAGGCCATAGATGGCTCGGCGCGCCGGCGACAGCCGCATGGTGAACGCCAGGAACGCCCGCCGGACGTACTCCGCCGCGCGGAGGTGCCACGGCAGCGCGCCGAGCTCCTCCGCCTTGATGGCCCGCGCGAAGACCTGCCAGGCCTCCGGGGTCTCGCGGGTGAAGACGCGCTGCAGATCGTCGGCGTGCAGATCGCGGGTGTAGAGGTCGAAGAACTCCCGCACCCGGTGATGAACCGGACTGGCGGCGCCGCGGTCTGGCTCTCGCGCCATGTCCCGCTCCTTCAGACGATGCCCAGCTGGCGCCCGGCCTGCGCGAACGCATCCAGCGCGAACTGCAGCGCCTCCTTCGTGTGCGTCGCCGTGACGATCGTCCGCACGCGCGCCCTGTCCCGCGCCACGGTCGGAAACGCGATGCCCTGGGCGAAGACGCCGAGCTCGAACAGCCGGTCCGAGAGCGCCATCGCCCGCGCGCCCTCGCCGACGATCACCGGCGTGATGGGGCTCTCGCTGGCGCCGGTGTCGAAGCCGAGACGCGTCAGGCCTTCCTTGAAGAAGCGGGTGTTCTCCCACAGCCGATCGATGAGCTGCGGCTCCTCGAGCAGCACGTCGATCGCGGCGAGGCACGCCGCGGTCACCGCGGGAGGATGCGAGGTGGAGAAGAGGAACGGCCGCGCCCGGTGGTGCAGGAATTCGATCAGGTCGCGGCTGCCGGCGACGTAGCCGCCCAGGGCACCGATGGCCTTGGACAGGGTGCCGACCTGCACGTCCACGCGGCCGTGCACGCCGAAATGGTCGATCGTCCCGCGCCCGTTGCGTCCGAACACGCCGCTCGCGTGCGCGTCGTCCACCATCATGATCGCGCCGAACTCCTCGGCGGCGTCGCAGAGCGCCGGCAGCGGACCGAGGTCGCCGTCCATGCTGAAGACGCCGTCGGTGATGAGCAGCTTGCGCTGCGCGACGGGCAGTTCCCGGAGAATGCGCCGCGCGGCGTCGACGTCGCGGTGCGGAAACACCTTGATCGTCGCGCGGCTCAGCCGGCACCCGTCGATGATGCTCGCATGGTTGAGCTCGTCCGACACGACGACATCGTCACGCGTGAGGATGGCGGCCACCGTGCCGGCGTTGGCGGTGAAGCCGCTCTGGAAGACGACCACCGCGTCGGTGCCCTTGAACTCCGCGAGCCTGCGTTCCAGCTCCATGTGCATCGCCATCGTGCCGGCGATGGTGCGGACCGAGCCGGTGCCCACGCCGAAGCGATCGAGCGCCTCGCGCGCGCGTTCGCGGAGCCTCGCGTGGGTCGTGAGGCCGAGGTAGTTGTTGGACGAGAGGTTGACGACGCTGCGGCCGTCGACGGTCGCGCGTGCGGCCTGCTCCCCGTCGAGCACGCGGAGCGGGCGGAACAGCCCCTGGGACTGGAGCGTGTCGAGCTCGTTCCGGAGGTACTGCAGCGGATCCGTGCGGTGGGCGGGCGTGGTCATAGGGACACTCTACCTTGAGCCACCCGGACGTGCGGCGGCCGCCGATCAGGGCCGGGGCAGCTCGTACAGCTCCGAGCCGTCGAAGGAACCGACGTGGCGCGCCCCCCGGGAGTTCAACCAGCGAATCACGCTGCGGCTCCGCTCGCGGCCGTAGGCACGGCGATGCACCACGACGTGGGTGGTGCCCGAGCCCCGGAGGGTCTCCCACGCGTGGTCCGGGAGCTCCGTCGGATTCTGCAGGTACCACAGGTTGTCCCGGTAGGCGACCGGGTAGCCGCCGCTGTAGCCGTTCAGCAGGGGATGCCAGTGCACCGTCGAGTAGTAGACATACCGGATTTCCCAGGCCAGCACTCCGAACGGCAGCTCGGCGACCACGGTGCCGTCCGGCAGGTTCCGGAGGGCCTGGTAGATCGGCGGCGCCGACGAGGCCGGCTCGACGCGATCCGGCGGACGGGCGAAGCCGCGGACGGGCATGCGCTGATTCAGCACGATGGGCGCCGCGGTGGCTTCCACGAGGAAGAGCGCGCCCATCGTCGTCATCACCAGCGCGCCGCGCCGGAGGCGATCGAGGCGGGCGAGCCCGTATCCGGCGAGGACGGTCAGGAAGACGTAGGCGACCATCGCGAAGCGGGCAGGCGCGCGGAGGCCGTCGAAGCCCGGGACGAACTCGTAAAGCCAGGCGTAGAGTCCTTCGACCCCGAGCCCCCGCCCCCCCGCTTCCGGCACGGGCCCGAGCGACAGCAGGACGGCGACGACGACCAGCAGCGCCGCGGGCACCCGCAGGTCCGTCGACGGTGCGAGCGCGGCGCGCAGCCGTCGTGACGCGACGAGCAGGCCGATTGCCGCCAGCATGACCACCGCGACCGGCCGGTCGGCGTCGCGCATCCGGAGGACCGTCGACTCGCCGCCGAGCGTGACCGGACCCATGACCAGCAGCACCCCGACGAGTGCACTCGCGACCACGCCCACGCCGGCAAGCAGGCGCGTCAACCGCGGCGCGCGATCGGGGATTCCGCGCGTCGCCCGCCAGCGCTGCCGGACGAGAGCGGCGATCGCGATGCCGCTGGCCGCGAGCGGCAGCAGGCCGGGGAAGAGATCGTTCTCGGGCTTCCGGAAGACGGCGAGCACGCCGCCCCACAGCCGGTTCGCCGGCGGGGCGGTGATCCATCCGAACACATCGGCGGAGAAGTGGCGGAGCTCCGGGATCTGTCGCGGCGCGAAGTCGAGCAGCCGCACCTGGTGATAGGGCGCGAGGAACGGCCACAGCGCCGCCGCGTCGAGGAGTGCGGCCGCGGCGAGCGCCACCAGGAGCCGGCGGTCGCGCCATCGGCCGCGCGCGGTGATCTCCCAGGCGGCGTACGCCGCGACGAACGGCGTGAAGTACAGCAGGAAGTACCCGCAGGAGAGCTGCTGGGCGACGAGCGCGAGCCAGGCGCCGGCCAGCGGCAGCAGGCGGCCGGAGGTGAAGTACCGGCGCAGTCCGAACAGCACGAACGGCATCCACTGCGCCGACAGCACCTGGAGGTGCGGCGCCTGCGCGATCCGGTACGGCACGAAGGCGAAGAAGAGGCCGGCGACCAGCGCGGCCCGCGGACGCCCGGTGAGCTCGCGGACGAGCAGGAACATCCCGAGGCCCGACAGCACGTACGTCGAGAGGAAGACGATGTTGTACGCGAGCAGCGCGTTCCCGGTGACCGCGTAGATCGGGAGCGCGGCGAGCGCCTGCGGAAACAGGTGCTCGGAGTAGGCGAGCGTCAGCGGCGCGGGATGGAAGATGTTCGCGTGCCACCAGCGCGCGAATGCGCCGACGTCGCCGGTGAGCATCGCGCCGATGTGATCGGCGCCCCAGGCGATGATCCAGGTGTTCAGGAGCGGATCGCCGAGCCCGCCCGGCAGCGATCCCGTGAGATCGCGGGCGAGCGGCCACGTCATCGCGATCGCCGCGACGGCATAGATGCCGAGCGCGTGCGTCACCCTCCGGCTGGCGAACACGTCGTGCGAAACGCGGGCCCCGGCGCCGCTAGGCGGCCGGCGGCGTCTGCGCGAGGAACTCGCGGGTGAACCCGGCCACCTGCGTGTAGATGGCGTCCAGATCATCAGGGGACGCGAGGAACACCACGCGGAAGTAGCCGGCATCGGGCCGCGTCCCGAACCCGGAGCCGTGGACGCACAGCACGCCCGTCGCGCGCAGCAGACCCAGGACGTACTCCTCGTCCGTGCGTCCCGGCGGCAGGTCGACCTTCGGCATCGCGTAGAACGCGGCGGCTGGCGCGACACAGGACACGCCGGGGATCGCGTTCAGGCGCCGCATCGTCACGTCGGCGCGCTCGCGGAGCGCGGCGCGGAAGGCGGCCTGATGCGAGCGGTCGCCGAGCAGGGCGGGCGCAATCGCGTGCTGCGCCGGGCCGTTGCTGCACAGGCGTCCGTCGGCGAGCTTCTTCATCGCGGCGAGCAGATCGTCCAGCCGCGGGCTGCGGCCGACGGCCAACCACCCGGCCCGCCAGCCGGGCGCCACGTAAGCCTTCGAGAGACTCGAGAACGCGACCACGGGCGCATCCGGGTCGAGGCTGCCCAGTGGGGGCACTGAACCGTCATAGGCCAGGTCGCCGTACACCTCGTCAGCGATCACGACGAGGCCGTGGCGCTCGGCGATGCCGAGCAGTTCGCGGCGCACCCCTTCCGGATAGACGGCGCCCGTCGGGTTGTTCGGATCGATCAGCACGAGCGCGCGGGTTCGCGGCGTGATCAGGCTCTCGAGGTGCTCGGTGTCCGGCAGCCACCCGCGCGCCGGATCGGTCCGGTAGTACGCCGCCTCGGCGCCGATCTTGGCGAGCACGGCCGTGTAGAGCGGGTACGTCGGCATCGGTACCAGGACGCCGTCGCCGGGGTTGGCGAGCGCCGTCAGCGCGATCTCGATCCCCTCGGAGGTGCCGGCGGTAATCAGGACCCGGTCGGACGAGACGTCGAACCCGCGGCCGCGCCATTCGGTGGCCACCGCGTCCCGGGCTTCGGCGATGCCCGGGGACGGGACGTACCCGTTGGCGCCGTCACGCATCGCGCGGGCGACCTCCTCGACGAGGTGCGGCGGGGTCGCGAAGCCGAAGGGCACCGGGTCGCCGATGTTCAGGTAGCGGACCGTCCGGCCGGTGGCCTCCACGGCGCGCGCCTCCGCGACGATATTCCGGATGGCGTAGCTGAACCCGTGGATCCGGTCGGCGACCGCGAAGCTCATGGTGCTCGGCATACTGGGATTATCGCGCGGGAAGGCTCGGCCCGGAGATCGCGCTGGAATCGCGAATTTCTTACACACCGCCGACCGGCCGACGTAGAACTTACGCGGACACCGCGGACCTCATGCGTGGAAACCGTTGAAATGAAGGGAAAAACAGTGAAGAACCTCGGCCTCCGGACTGGCAAGCGCCTTGATCGGGTTGGAAGTGGCATGCGGCGTGTCGGGCGGGCAGCGATGGCGCTCGTGGCACTCGCGCTCGCCACGGGCGGCGCGAGGGTCGGGGCACAGCAGGTGCCGGAGGGGCCGACCTTCAAGGGCGGCGTCGACCTGGTCACCATCCGTGCCGTCGTCCGCGACGGGAAGGGGCGTCCGGTGACTACGCTCACGAAAGACGATTTCGAGCTGCTCGACAACGGCGCCCCCTGGCCCATTCAGGCGGTGGAGCAGGACAGCGGGCCGGTTGGTCTTGCGCTGCTGTTCGACATCAGCGGCAGCATGGACGTGAACGACCGGTTCAACCGGGCCCGCGAGCAGGGCTACTTCCTCCTGAGCGGGCTGCGCAACGGCGAGGACGAAGCGGCGATTTACGCGTTCGACTCGCGGCTGCACGTGGTCCAGCCGTTCACGACGGACCTCGATCGCCTCCGCGGCTCGGTCACCGAATTCAGCCGGTGGGGGATGACGTCGATCCACGACGCGATCGCGACGGTGTCGAAGTCGATGGACACGCGGACCACGCGCCGGCGGGCGCTGGTCGTGCTGACCGACGGGATCGACACCGGCAGCTCGCTGACGCCCGCGGAGGTCTCCGGCATCGCGTCGAGCATCGACCTGCCGGTCTACATCGTCGCGGTCGTTCCGGCGATCGACGATCCCCGGCGCGCCGCGGGGGACAGCCCGCTCACGGGCGAGCTGGCGGATCTGGCGCGGTGGACGGGCGGGCAGCTTCACGTCGTGACCTCGCGCAGCGAGGCCAGCGTGGCGGCGCAGCAGATTCTCGGCGAACTGCGCCGGCAGTACCTGATCGCGTTCGAGCCGGGAGCGGCGCCCGGCTGGCACTCCGTCGAGGTCCGGGTTCGTCGCAAGGGACACACGGTGCAGGCCCGCAGCGGGTACTTCGCTGGGCCGGGCCGGCCGGTGAGCTGAGGTCGGGTGGTGGTTCGGTTTGAGGAGGCATCTCATGCGTAAGCTGTTGCTCGTCGTTCCAATCGTGATGCTCGGTGCAGGCTCGACCGCCTGTGCCACGAAGAAGTTCGTCCGGGGCGAAGTCGGCCAGGTGAACACCAAGGTCGAGGGGCTCTCGTCCCAGCTGGAAGAGACCCAGGAGCGGACCCGCAAGAACGAGGCCCGCATCGGTGAGGTCGATGCGAAGGCCGACCAGGCCGGGCAGTCGGCGCAGGCTGCGCATCAGGCGGCCGATGTCGCGCGCGGCGAGGCCGTGAAGGCCACCGAGCGCGCGGCCGCGGTGGAAGCGGCGACCCGCCGCCTCGTGTACGAGGTCGTCCTCAGCGAGGACCAGGGCAACTTCCGCTTCGGCCGGACGGATCTGCCGGACGAGGCCAAGCAGCGGATCGACCAGATGATCTCCGACCTCAAGGCCGATCCGCGCGGCGTGTTCATCGAGATCGAGGGGCACACCGACAGCGTTGGGTCCGCGGAATACAACAAGGTGCTCGGCGAGCAGCGCGCCGAGGCGGTGAAGCGGTATCTCTACGAGACGCACCAGGTGCCGCTGCACAAGATCAACGTGATCAGCTACGGCGAGGATCGGCCGGTTGCGCCCAACAATACCCGGGACGGCCGTGCGCAGAACCGCCGTGTGGTGATCAAGGTTCTCGCGTAACCATCCCGTGCACGACGGAGCGGCGCCGTGGCGCCGCTCCGCCCTCGCGTTCGATCAGGGCACTTCATCCCGCGCCCATCCCCGTTTCATACATCCCGCCCCCCGGAGCCGCGCGCAAGCGCGGCTTCCTCTCTTTTCCGGGCCTGCGGCGCCCAGTGACGACGACTCCCGAGGTCCGCTCGGTGAGACACACGGGCACGGCGTGCCGGGCATGCCGCCCGACAGCCCACGCGCGGGCCTCACCCACGCGGCGTGAGCCGCCGGCGGTGCGCGCTGCGCATAATCCGGGTAGGACCGTGCCTCTGTCTCTCCTGCTGCCGTGCGGGTACTTCGCCGCTCTCGCCGTTGCGGCGGTGAGGATGCGGGCCACGCGCCCGGGCTGGTTCCGGACCTTCGGCGTCGGCGTGGCCGGCCTCGGGCTCGCCGGAACGGGACTCGTCCTTCCGGACGTGCCATTGCCTGCGTCGACGCTGCGCGACTGGTGGCCGCTGTTGCTGGTCCCGTTCGCCTACTGGGCGCCGGCCGGTCTCGCGGGTACGCCGCACGTCGTCTTCGAACGCTGGCTCCAGTGCGTGGACGAGCGATTCGACACGCTGACCCGTGCGCGAGACGTCGCACGCGTGCGGATGTTCGACGACCTGCTGGAGATCGCGTACCTGCTCGTCTATCCCACCGTGCCCGCGGGGTTCCTTGCGTTCTCGTGGAGCGCCGGCGCTGGTGCGGGCGCGCGCTTCTGGCCGGCGTTCTGGGTCGCGGTGCTGCCGTGCTACGCGTCGCTGCCGCTGCTGGCGACTCGTACGCCCCGCGACCGGGCGCAGACCCTGTCGCGGAGCGGCTCCGCGCGATCACCGCTGCGGCGTCTGAACGAGTGGGTTCTTGGCATCGTCAGCAACCGCTGGAACACGTTTCCGAGCGGACATGCGTCGGCGGCCGCCGCCGTCGCGGCGCTCCTCTGGCGCATCGAGTCGCCGTGGACGCCGGCGTTCGTGCTGCTCGCGGCCGGCATCGCGCTCGGCGCCGTCCGCGGGCGCTATCACTATCTGGCCGATAGCGTGGGAGGAGCAGCCCTGGGCCTGGCGGCCGGGCTGCTCCTGTAAGGAAAGAGGTGATCAGAAGCCGAACGTCATGCCCAGCTCGATCCGGCGGGCCGGTCCGGCCGACGTCGCCGTCCCGAAGTACCGCGAGAGCTGGTTCCCGCTGAACCCCACCAGGTTCGTACGGTTCAGGACGTTGAACGCCTGCAGGTAGAACTCGATGCGATAGCGGTTGTTCGCCCCGTCCATCATCATCATCATGGGGCCGCCGCCGCCCCCGCCACGCGGCCCGCGCCCGCCGCCGCCGCCCCGCATGCGCGGCCCGGACGTCGTCTCGCGCTGGGGACCGAAGCCGAACGACCGCGACAGGCGCAGATTCAGGTTCCAGGACGCGGCCCCCCGCGCGGCGTTCCGGCCGGTTCCCTCCGGGCGATCGTTCACGACAGTGTCGCCGTTGTCGTCGAAGCCAGTGATGATGTTGTAGGGCAGCGCCGACTGTGCCTGCGAGAAGATGCCCATCCGGAACGACTTCGGCAGCCCGAAGTTGATCATCGCGAACAGCCGGTGCCGCGCATCCTGCGCCGACGGCCCCCACTCGGCGTCGAGCTCGTAGTTGTCCGCCGGGAGCGCGAACGGGTTGTCGGCGTGGTTCATCGATCGCGACAGCTGGTAGTTGACGCCCATGAACAGCCGTCGCGCCGGGTTCGCGTAGTTCACGTTCACCATCAGCCGATCCACCTCGTTCCGCCCGGTGGACTCGAGCTCGACGACGTTGCCGAGCGATGGATCGGGCCGCACGAAGCCGGCCTCCGTCAGCACCGGCGCGTTGACGTTCCGGGCGCGCAGCTGATTCCGTCCCCGCGTCATCGTGTACATCGTCATGACGCGAAGCGCCTCGAAGAACGTCCGCTCGACACCAAGCGACGCCTGGTGCACGTACGGCATCTCGAGCCCGGGTGACGTCTGATAGCGGCTGGGCGGCAGCGCCTCGCCGGCCGTGCCGCCGGACGGATCCGGGTAGATCGGATTGCGGATCACGATTTCCTGCTGCGTGAGCCCGTTCACGCGCAGCGTCTGCTCGTAGGTGCCCGACTCGTACCAGTCGTAGAAAATGCCGTAGCCCCCGCGCAGCGTGAACTTGCCGGGCGTCCACGTGAACCCGATTCGTGGCGCCAGGTTCCAGGTGTCGTCGAGATGCGACTGCACCTCATGACGCAGTCCGACGCTGAGCGCGAGCGACTTGACGGGCGTGTAGTCGTCCTGGACGTACCAGCCCGCCTGGTACTGGCTGTAATCGACGAGCGTGTTCCCCACGCGCCGCGTGTACGTCGCCGCCTGTCCGAGCCGGTACTGCTCCAGGCTGCCGAACGTCCACGTGCCGTTCCCGTTGCGCAGCTCGTCGCTGTCGTACCAGGCCCCTTCCAGCAGCACGCCGGCGCGCATCCGGTGCTTCTTTCCGAGCTCGAAGTCGATGTTGTCCTCGATCTCGATCAGGCGCGACTGCCGATCGCTCTGCTGGCCGGCGCCGCCGGTCGCGAACGCGTCGAGGACGACGATGGCCGGTTCCGTCGAGACCGAGAACTGTTCCGTGCGCCCCTGCTCGATGCGGACCTTCAGCTCGTGCGCGATGCGCGGCGTCACGAGCCCATTGAGGGAAAAGCGAAGGGACTGCTGGCTGGACGTGCGCTCGTAGCCGCGCGACAGCAGGTCGAAGTCGCCAACCCCGAGATTGCGCTGCTCGCTGCTCTGACCGCGGAGCTCGACGCGCATCAGCTGGGAGGCGGTGAGCTGGTGATCCACGCGCACCAACCCGAAGAGGCGATCGTTCGGGCGCCGCACCGTGTCGTTGACGTCGCCATCCGGCGTCGACGCGACGATCGTCTGCGAGTCGTAGTTCGCGTTGCCGTCGACGTTGATGGCGAGCGAGGTCTTGCCCTTCTTCAGCGGCCCGTCCATGTTGAAGCCGAAGCGGCGGTACTGCTCGGGCCCGAGCGACGGGGCGAAGGCGTTGCGCGCGTTGAGCGTCTCGTCGCGGAACCCGACGTTCGTCATCCCGCGCCAGCCGTCCATGCCGGGACGCGTGATGATGTCGATCCCGAAGCCACCGGCCTCGTGGTTCTCCGCCGCGTAGGAGTTCATCCGGAAGCGGACCTGCTGAATCTGCGACTTCGGGGGCAGCCGCCCTCCCCGGAACCCGTTGACGCGCATCGTCGCGCCGGGGCCCGCCATCTGCATCAGGACCTGCTCGAGCTCGTCGGGGTCATCGGGCAGCTCGGCGATCTCCTGTTCGCTCAGCGTCGAGACGAAGCCGCCGGACGGCGTGTCCGTGTCCATGACGACCACGACCTCTTCGGCGAGCCCCGCCAGCGGCAGGCTGATCGTGATCGTGTTCGCGCCGCGCTTCAGCGTGACGGGACCCTCGAAGGATTCGAACGCCTCCGCGTCCGCGCGGATCGTGTATGTGCCGATGCCCAGGTCCGGCAACGTGACCTCGCCGCGGTCGTCGACCGGGTACGTCTTCGGGACGCCGGACGGATCCGCCACGGTGACGCTGGCGGTGATGAGGGCCGCCCCGGTCTGGTCCACGACGACGACCTTCAGCGTCGCCGGACCGGACTGGGCGGCGTCGCGCGCCAGGACGGCGGGTGCAGTGGCGAGCGCGAGAACGAGCACGAACAGCCGGAACATGCCTACGATCCCTTCTTCTCGAACCGGTCCGCTTTGAAAGCGGGATTCAGCTGCACGCGGTCGATCGTCCACTCCTCGATCACCTGACCGTCCATGCTGGTGACAATGACGTGGGGAACCATCAGCCCGTCGACGTCCTTGTACTCGTCGAACCGGACCTCGTACGTCGCCATCGGCGGCGGCTGGCTGCGCAGCCGCTGGATCTCCTCGGGTGAGGGGCGGCCGCCGCCGCGCCGCACGAACTGCCGCATCGCCGGCGCCTCGTACGTCAGCATCAGCGGCGCGTGCGTCTCCTGGTCGACGAACAGCCGGATCGGCGAGCCGTCGACCTGCACCTCGAGGACGTCGGCGCGCCCGTCGGGCGCTTCCGCCACGCCGGCGTAGGTGAGCGAGCTGTTCGCGCGCAGCAGCAACGCGAGCTGCAGACGGGTCAACTCTTCTTTCAAGCGCCGCTGCTGCATCCGCCGGAAGCGCTCGCGGGCCTCTTCGGACGGCTCGCCTGCGGGACCGCCCGGTCCGCCGGGGCCCCCGAACCGCATGACCATCCCGCCGCGGTTCGTGCCGTCCTCCCAGTACGTGTCGCCGTTCAGCACGGCGATGCGTTCCGTCCGCGGTCCGCCCGCGACGCCGAACTCCTCGACGCGCCGCACCTTGTCCGGCACGGCGATCTCGACGGTGACCTCACTGGCGAACTCGCGCTGTCCCATCACGCGTCGGTGCGAGCCGCTCACCGAGAGCGTCTCGACCCGTTCGAAGGCGCCCGCACCGCCCAGGGTCTCGCGGGCCGCCGTCAGGACTTCGGCGGCCTTCGTCTCAACCTGGCCGGCCGTCGACTGGCCGGTCGCGGCGAGCAGGACCGCCAGGCTCGTGCATGTCAGAATGCGCATCGATCTCCTCGGGATGACTCCTGTCGAGCGAAGCCATACGGCTCCGCACGCCATTAGACGGCGAACGGCGGGCGCGGATCGTTAACCCCGCGCAAAGAGATTGTTAAGTTTGTAAAACCTTGATCCGGAGGGACTTCCGGCCGACTTTCCGCGTGCTACACTCCGCCCCCATGAGGCGTGTGGTCAAGCCTCCGTCGCTCCTGTACGCGCTGGTCGGCGCGGCGCTGCTGCTGCTGCCGATGCTGGCCATCCTGCAATACCGCTGGATCGGGCAGGTGAGCGACGCCGAGCGCGATCGCCAGGAGCGCTCCCTCCACCGCGCGACGTCGCGCATCGCGCACGATCTCGATCTCGAGCTGATGCGCGCCTTCGTCGGCCTGCAGGTGGACGGCGACGCGATCCGCAGCGGCGACTGGACGGAGTACTCGGGCCGGGCCCGGGCCTGGGTCGGCGCGTCCGCGGCTCCGGCCATCGTCCAGGAGGTGTTGCTGGCCGACGCCGACGCCGAGCGCCTCCGGCTCCGGCGCTGGGATTTCACCGCGCAGACGTTCGTTCCGGCCGAGTGGCCCGAGTCGCTCGTCACGCTCCGGATACGGCTGCAGCACGATCTCGCCCTCGGCGACCGCCAGTGGACGCTCCATCCCGACAGGCCGTTCGATCTGATGGCCGACACGGGGGACGCCCTCGTGATCCCGATTCCACCCGTCGTCCGCGATTCGCGCGACGAGCACCCGATCTTCGAGCCTGTCTTCGGCTGCACGATCATCCGGCTGGACGCCGCACACATCCGCGAGCAGTTCCTGCCGGCGCTCGTGGAGCGCTATTTCCATCAGAGCGTCGAGGACTACCGGCTCGCCGTCGTGTCGCGCCGCGATTCCGGCGACGTCGTCTACGCGTCGAACGCGGGCGACATCGCGGCGCTCGTCGCACACCACGATGCGAGCGCGGACCTGTTCGGGTTGCGTCCCGATCAGCTCGACCTGTTCCGCGCGGCGGCCGGGTCGGTGCGGCCGCCGTCCGGTGAGCGCCGCCGCGGACTGTTCTTCCGCTTCGGGCCGCGGCGCGGTTCGGGCGAGCGGACCGGTCCCGACGCGCGCGCGCTCGACGATCTGCACCGGTGGACGCTCGTGGCCCGCCACCGGGCCGGATCGCTCGAGGCCGCCGTCGCCGAAGCACGGTCACGGAACCTGATTCTCAGCTTCGGCATTCTCCTGTTGATGGCGGTCAGCGTCGGTGTGCTCGCACGCGCCGCGCGGCGTGCCCAGCGGCTGGCCCGCCAGCAGATCGAGTTCGTCGCCGCGGTGTCGCATGAACTGCGCACGCCGGTCTCGGTGATCGGTGCGGCGGCCGAGAACCTCGCGGACGGTGTCGTGACGGATCCGGCGCGGGTGAAGACCTACGGGACGCGGATCCAGACCGAAGTGCGGCGCCTGGGAGAGACGGTGGAACGCGTGCTCCTCTACGCCGGTATCGAGGCTGGCCGCGCCATCGGCCATCGCGCTCCCGTGGATGTCGGCGCCGTCGTGCGCGACGCGCTCGCGGCCGCGGCGCCGGCACTCGACGAGGCCGGCATCGCGGTCGAAGCCGATCTCGCGGGAAGCCTGCCGCCCGTGCCGGCCGACGCGGGCGCGCTGCGCGCCGTGCTCGCGAATCTCATCGCCAACGCCATCAAGTACGGCGGCAGCGGCCGGTGGCTGAAGGTGAGCGTGTCTGAAGGGTCCGCGCGGGGGCGGCGCGAGCTGCGCATCGCCGTCGCCGACCGCGGGCTGGGTATCGGACCGGCGGACCTGCCGCACATCTTCGAGCCGTTCTACCGCGGCGCCGAGGCGTCGGCGCGCCAGATCCATGGCAACGGGCTCGGCCTGAGCATCGTCCGGGGCATCGTCGAGGCGCATGGGGGGCGGATCAGCGTGCAGAGCACTCCCGGTGCGGGCAGCACGTTCACCGTGCACCTGCCCGTCTCGGCGGCCGAGCCGGAGCCCTCGGAATCGCTCGTGGCCGGGCGGCTCGAATCGACGGCGCGTTAGCGGATGCGCCGGTTGCTGCTGATCGAGGACGAGCCCGGGCTGGTGATGACCCTGGTCGATCGGCTCGCGGCCGAGGGCTACCAGGTTGACGCCGAGACGGACGGCGAGAGCGGCTTCCAGCGGGCGGCGTCGGAATCCTTCGATCTCGTGATCCTGGACGGCATGCTGCCGCGGCGCGACGGCCTGGACGTATGCCGTGGTCTCCGGCAGCGCGGCATCGCCACCCCGATCCTGATGCTGACCGCGCGCGGGCAGGTCGTCGATCGGGTCGTCGGGCTGAAGCTCGGCGCCGACGACTATCTGGTCAAGCCGTTCGAGATGGCGGAGCTGCTGGCGCGCGTCGAGGCGCTGCTGCGCCGCGCCCCGCGGGTCGTCGCGCCGAACGAGGGCTATCGCTTCGGGGAGGTCAGCGTGGACTTCCGGAAGGCGGAAGTCACCCGGGGCGGTGCGCCGGTGGATCTGTCCGCGCGCGAGTTCAAGCTGCTGAAGTACTTTATCGAGCACCGTGGCGCGACGCTCTCGCGCGACGAGCTGCTGAACGAGGTCTGGGGCTATCACGCGATGCCGTCGACGCGCACCGTCGACGTGCACGTCGCCTGGCTGCGGCAGAAGCTCGAACCCAATCCCCGCCGCCCGGAGTACATCCAGACCGTCCACGGACTGGGCTACAAGTTCACCGGCTGATCGCGCCGCCAGGCGCGGTGTTGCTTACGGCGTTCGGAAGCCGCTTTCGGGACGCGTAAGCGGAATCCGTTCGGCCTCCTGCAATTTCGTGCGTTTCGGCGTGCCGGCATGCGGCCCCAATTGTGCAGAACGGACAACCGGCGCGAGCGGCGCGCGAGGGCCGGGGCCGGTCGGGAGTCTGGCTTTCGGCAAACCGGGGGAAGAGGGTGCCAGAAGTAGCTCCTTCCGATCCCGGCTCTCGTGGGCCGCTCGCGCGTCCTGTGTACGGCCCGGCTATCCGGATTCCCCGGACATCAGCGACTCGATCGCGGCGGCGAACACATCGATTTCGTCCGGCGTCGTGTAGAGATTCGGCGTCACCCGGATTCCGTTGAACTCCGGGTGCTGAATCGGCGTGACGAGAATCCGGTGGCGCTCCCACAGATGCGCCGCCACCTTCGCCGGCTCGAGCCCCTCCAGTGACAGCAGACCGATGGCACACGATTCCGACGGCGCGAAGCTCGTGAGGACACGGAGGCGCGGCTGCCCGTGCAGCCGGCGCGCCCAGCGGTCCTTGAGCAGACGCAGCCGGGCGGCCTTCCGCGCGCCGCCGATCCCGTGGTGGAACTCGAGCGCTTCGGCGATCGCGTTGTGCATCGCCGCAGGATGGGTCCCGATCTCCTCGAACTTGCGGATGTCGTCCGTCTTCGACTCGTTGGCCGGCGTGAGCGGCCAGATCTCCGGGATCAGATTGCGGCGGACGTAGAGAAAACCGGTCCCCACGGGCGCGAGCAGCCACTTGTGCAGGCTCGTGCCGTACATGTCGCATTCGAGGTCGGCCAGCGTGAACGGAAAGTGCGCGAACGCGTGCGCGCCGTCCACGATCGTCCGGATGCCCCGCGCCCGCGCGAGGCGGCAGATCTCGCGCACGGGGAAGATGTGGCCGGTGAGGTTCGTGATGTGGCAGATGTGGATCACGCGCGTGCGCGGCGTGATCGCCCGTTCGATCCGCGTGACGAGATCGTCCGGGCTGTCCGGCGGCACCGGGAAGGCGATCTGCTGCAGGACGATGCCCTCCCGGCGGACGCGCTGCTGCCAGGTATCGAGCATGCGCGGATAGTCCTGGTTCGTCGTCAGGACCTCGTCGCCGCGCCGCAGATCGAGGCCGAGTTGCGCGATCTGCAGCGCCTCGCTGGCGTTGCGCGTGACGGCGAGCTCCTCCGGGTCGCAGCCGAATTCGGCTGCGAGACCGCGCCGGACCGTCTCGAGGTTCGGCTCGAGCACCTGCCACATGTAGTAGGCCGGCGCCTGGTTCGAGATGTCGAGGTAGCGCTTGACGGCCTCGTGGACCGTGCGCGGGCTGGGGCAGACGCCGCCATTGTTGAGGTTGACGATCGTCCGGTCCAGCGTGAAGGCGCTGCGGATCTCCCGCCAGAAATCCTCGTCGGCGGCGACGAGAGCGGGTGGGCGCCCCTCGACGCGTGCGGCGGCGCGGCGGATGCGCGCGAGCGCGTCGGCGCGGCCCACGGCCGCCACGGTGGCGGCGCCGCCGAGGTGCCGCAGGAACGCACGCCGGGTCGATGAGAGCATGCGCGGGATTGTAAGCCCGGGCAGTCGCGGCCGTGCCGGCGGTAAATGTTCGGGCGCTGCCGTGCGTCTATCGCGGAAAGGCTGCCAGAGCCGACCGGCGTACACGCGCCGGAACCCCAGAGCTTCGGCCTGCGCCCGAGGTGCAGGTGGCACGGTTGCGCCAGCGGGGCGGCGCTACTACTATGCCCCTTTCAGTCACCACCCGCATTTCCGAGGTCCGAGATGGCTCATGAAGACGACCGCGACGACGGCTTGAACGTCAGCCGCCGGGCGTTTCTGAAGACCGTCGGCGCCAGTTCGCTGGCCGCCGGTGTGATCGCGCCGGGCGAAGCCGAGGCGCAGGGGCCGGCCCGCGTCGGGCCGGGCGAGACCGCGATTCAGCTGACCATCGACGGGACGCCGCACCGGCTGCAGGTCGAGCCGCGGGTGACGCTGCTCGACGCGATGCGTACACGCCTCGGGCTGACCGGACAGAAGCGCGTCTGCGATCGGGGCAGCTGCGGCGCCTGCACGGTGATGGTCGACGATCGCACCGTCTACGCCTGTTCCGTGCTGGCGATCGAGATGAACGGCAAGTCCATCCGCACGGTCGAGGGGCTCGCCCGCGGGACGGTGCTGCACCCGGTGCAGCAGGCCTTCTGCGATCACGATGGGCTCATGTGCGGCTTCTGCACTCCGGGCTTCGTGATGTCGGCTGTCGCGCTGCTCGAGTCCAACCCGTCGCCGAGCCCGGAACAGGCGCGCGCGGCGCTCGACGGCAACATCTGCCGCTGCGGGACCTATCCCCGGGTGCTCGAGGCCGTGCTGAACACGAAGGGGGTGTCGCGTGGCTGAGATGCGCCAGGTTCCCGAGGTCGCCGCGCCGGCCCGGCCCGATCGTCACGAGAAGTACCCCTGGCCGGACGAGCCCACCTATCTGAGCAAGCGGATCACGCGTCTGGACGGTCCGGTCAAGGTCACCGGGGCGGCGAAGTACTCGTACGACATCCGGCGGCCTGGCCAACTCTGGGGCCGGATCCTGCGCTCGCCGCATCCGCACGCCCGCGTCGTCTCAATCGACCTGAGCGCGGCGGAGAAGGCGCCCGGCGTGAAGGCCGTCCTGGCAGTCGTCGAGCCCGGGCAGAAGGTGATGTATCAGGGCGAGGAGGTCGCGGCGCTCGCCGCGGTGACCGAAGAGCAGGCCGAAGACGCCCTGCGGCTGATCACGGTCACGTACGAGCCGCTGCCGCACCTGGCGACGGAAGCCGACGCCATGCGTGAGGGCGCGCCGCTCGTCTTCAAGGACGGGAACGTTCGCGAAGGCGACGCCGAGGAGACCGGCGACCTCGACGCCGGCTTCAAGGCCGCCGCGCACGTCGTCGAAGCAACCTACTCGACGCAGGTGCAGACGCACGTCTCGCTCGAGACGCACGGCTGCGTGTGCGAGTGGGACGGCGACAACCTGACCGCGTGGGTGTCGACGCAGGCCGTGCACGGCACGCGCGAGGGGTTCGCGAAGGCGCTCGACATCCCGCAGGCGAACGTCCGTGTCATCACCGAGTACATGGGCGGCGGCTTCGGCAGCAAGTTCGGCCCCGACGTGCAGGGCATCGTCTGCGCGAAGCTGGCGAAGCAGGCGGGCGCGCCCGTGCACCTGCTGCTCGACCGCAAGGAAGAGCACCTCGCGACCGGGAACCGTCCCTCGTCGACCTCGAAGATCCGCGCCGGCGTCAGCGCCGACGGCATGCTGACCGCGTTCGACGCCGAGACGTGGGGCACGGGCGGCGCGGGGGCGGGCAGCGGCTTCCCGCTGCCGTACATCTACGTCTTCCCCAACCGCCGACGTCGGCACAAGGACGTCTTCATCAACGCCGGCCAGCAGCGCGCGATGCGGGCGCCGGGTCATCCGCAGGGCTGCTTCGCCACCGAGATGCTGATGGACGAGCTGGCCGACGCGGTGAAGATGGACCCGGTCGAGTTCCGGCTGAAGAACCTGCCGCCGGAAGCGCCGAACGCGATGTGGCGCCGCTACTTCCCGATCGCGGCCGAGCGGTTCGGCTGGAACCGCCGTCATCCGACCGGCGATCCGGCGTCGGGGCCGATCAAGCGCGGCATGGGCTGCGCGGCGAACCGGTGGGGCGGCGGCGGACAGGGCACGCAGGCCCATTGCGAGATCAACCCGGATGGCAGCGTCGTCATCCGCTGCGGCACCCAGGACATCGGCGTCGGGACCAAGACCATCGTCACGATGATCGCGGCCGAGACGCTCGGGCTGCCGCTGGAAGCGGTGAAGGCGGAAATCGGCGACAGCCGCCATCCGTTCAGCGGCGGGTCCGGCGGCAGCACGACCGCACCCGCCGTCTCGCCCGCCATCCGCGTCACGGCCGGCCAGGCGCTCGACGAGCTCAAGGCGCGCGTCGCGCCGGTGCTCGGCGTCGAGCCGGCCACGCTCGTCGCATCCGGCGGGCGCATCCACGTCCAGGGTGACCCGTCGAAGGGACTGTCGTGGAAGGAGGCCTGCCGCCACCTCGGGACGCAGCCCATCGCGGTGGACGGACGCTGGGAGCGCGGCCTCTCGGCGAGCGGCACGAGCGGTGTGCAGTTCGCCGAAGTGGAGGTCGACATCGAGACCGGCGTGACGACGGTGTCGCGCATCGCGTGCGTGCAGGACTGCGGGCTCGTGGTCGACCAGCTGACCGCCGAGAGCCAGTGCATCGGCGGCATCATCATGGGCGTGAACTACGCGCTCTACGAGCACCGGCTGCTCGATCGCAACACCGGCCTCATGGTGAACCCGAACATGGAGTTCTATCTGATGGCCGGGACGAGCGATATTCCGCAGATCGACGTGATGCTGATGAACCAGCCGGAGCGTGGGGTCATCGGCATCGGCGAGCCACCCACCATTTCGACGGCCGCGGCCATCGCCAATGCCGTCGCCAACGCCATCGGCACCCGCGTCCGCAGCCTCCCGCTCACACCCGACAAGGTGCTGGCGGCGCTGGCGGAGCGCGAGAAGGCAGGAGGGACGCTGTGAAGGCGTTTGCGTACGTCAACGCGCGCAGCCAGACGGAGGCGCTGGCAGCCCTGTCGACGGCGACCCGCGGCCGCATCGTGCCGCTCGCCGGCGGGATGGATCTGGTCGGGTTGATGAAGGACTACATCGTCCAGCCCGACGTGGTGGTGAACGTCAAGGCCCTGCCGGCCGACATCACCGTGCCCTCGCAGGGGCAGGCGGTCATCGGCGCCGCGGCGCGGCTGGCCGACGTCGCGGCCCACGAGGCGCTGGCGAAGACCTATCCGGCGATGGCCGACGCGGCCGGATCGGTCGGGACCCCGCAGATCCGGAACCTCGGAACGGTGGGCGGGAATCTCATGCAGCGTCCGCGCTGCTGGTACTTCCGCAACGAGGAGTTCCACTGCCTGAAGAAGGGCGGCGGCCGCTGCTTCGCCGTCGGCGGCGAGAACCAGTACCACGCGATCTTCGGCGACGGGCCCTGCCACATCGTGCATCCGTCGACGCTGGCCGTGCCGCTCATCGCGTATGGCGGCCGCGTGCGGGTCGCCGGGCCTGAAGGGGAGCGCGAGATCGAGGCGGACCGCTTCTTCGTGATGCCCGATCGCAACATGTTCGGCGAGACCGTGCTCGAGCCGAACGAGCTGGTCACGGGCGTCCTGCTGCCGCCGCTGCGCAACACCCTGAGCGCGACGTACGAGGTCAAGTTCAAGCAGTCGCACGACTGGCCGATTGCCAGCGCCGCCGTGGCCCTCCGGATGAACGGCCAGGTCGTCGAGAGCGCGCGCGTGGTGCTCGGCTACGTCGCGCCGATCCCGTGGCGCTCGCAGGCCGCCGAGCAGGTGCTGCGCGGCAAGCGCATCGACGAGGCCGTGGCCTGGCAGGCCGCCGAGGCGGCCCTGGCCGACGCGAAGCCGATGAGCGAGAACGGCTACAAGGTGCAGGTCGCCAGGACCGCGCTGCGCCGCGCGATCATGAAGGCGACGGGCGCGAAGGTCGTCTGACGGAATCGAGCGATTCCGCTGCCGCAAACCGCGGCAGCGCCGGAGCCAGAAGAGCCATGGATCACCCCAAGCCCACGTCGCCGCTCGTGACCGCCGCGCACTGCGAGCATCTCCGGCACAAGGGGATGTACGTGCTGTCGGTGGCCGATCCGGATGAGCTCAGATTTTACGACCGCTACGACGCCACGGCATACTGGTGTACGCGGACGCAGAAAGCCCTCGGGCCAGACGGCGAGCCGGCTCATGCATCGGCCTGCGTGTCCGGCCGCGGCTGCTGCGCCCACTGACCCTGTCGCACGAGGAAGGAAGGAGAGTCGGCTATGAGATCGATCGCTTGCGCGGCCGCCCTCTTGCTGCTGTCGGTCCCGGCGCTCGCCGCCGAAGCGCTGACCGGTGAGTACGTGGAAGCCCGCACGGCAGAGGTGTTCGCCGGCGGCTGCATCATGAGCAGCGAGGCCGAGACCATCGGACGTCAGGCCGTCCTCGCCTGGCGCATCGACGAAGGCACTTACCAGGGGCAGCGCCTGGACGGCCTGCGTGTCGTCGCCGCCGTCTCGGGCGATCGCAATCTCGGCATTCGCGAGATCGGCGGAGAAGCGCCGTCATACGTCAAGGCCGCCATCTACGTCGACGGACGCGCCGACGAGTGGCAGCGGCAGGCGCTCGTGCGCTTCGCGCGGGAGATGTCGCGCGGCCTGATCACGGACGTCGTCTCCGTTGCCGCGGTCCCGATCGCGTTCGACTCGACGAGCCAGCGCGTGAGCGTACAGGCCGGCGAGGCGGCGCTCACCGTCTCGCGGACGATGGAGCATGGGCCCGCGTGCGGGGCGATGAAGTGGTTCTCGCCGTTCAGCGTGGTGCAGCAGTCCACCATGGGCTTCACGCTGGAGCACGCGTTCCGTGGCCAGGCGCTCGACACGCGCTGGAGCGCGCCGCATCGCCGCTCGGCCTTCGTGGGGACGTTCAGCATCGAGCCGGGTCCGGCGCTGTCGAATTGATTCGCGCCGCGGTCCTCCTGCTTCCGCTCTTCGTCGCGGCCGGCGTCGCGCAGACGCCGACCGTGACGCAGGCGCCCGTCTCGCCGCCTTCCGAGCTCGCGCCGGCGATCGCCGGCACCCTCGGGTCCGACGTCACGACGGTCACGACCGGCAGCGCACGCCTCGAGTTCTGGCTCGTCAAGGCGCTCGAGCTCGCGCACGCGCCGGCGCCCGACGCGCTCTCCTGGTCCGACGCGCCGGAGGGGGCGCTCGTCGGCGTGCTGCGGGCCGGTGGCAGCTGGACGGACATCCGCGGGTTCACGATCCGCCCGGGCGTCTACACGCTGCGATTCGCTCTCCAGCCCCAGAACGGGGACCACATGGGCATCTCGCCCCATCGGGAGTTCCTGCTGCCCGGTCCTGCGGCGGAGGACACGGCCGTCGCGCCGGTCGGCTACGACGGCGCCCTCGAGCTCGCGAAGAAGGTGTCGCGCCGCGCGCACCCGGCCTCGATCAGCCTCGACCCACCCGTTTCGCCCGCCGCGCCCGGCACGGTGACGACCAGCGACCTCGGGCATCAGGTCGTGATCCTGCGCGTGCCCGTCACGTTCGAAGGCACGCCGGCCGGTCATCTCACGTTCGGCGTGGTCGTGCAGGGCACCATCGACAACTGAGGGCCGCGGTCTGCGGCGGAGCGAGCCGAAGGAGGGGCGCGGATGGATCTGACCGGACGCGGTGTGCTCATCACCGGAGGCAGACGGATCGGCGCGGCGATTGCCGAGGATCTCGCCCGCCGCGGCGCCGACGTCGCACTCTCCTACAACCAGTCGGAAGCGGAGGCGCGCGAGGCGGCAGCGGCGATCGAAGCGGCAGGACGGCGGGCCGTCCTGATCAGGGCCGACCTCTCGAGGAGCGAGGAGTGCGGACGGCTGGTCGACGAGGCCGCCGGCGCGCTGGGGCGGCTCGACGTCCTCGTGAACATGGCCTCCATCTACCGGAAGATCCCGTACGACGAGCTCACCGAGGCCGACTGGGAACGGGTGCAGCGGGTCGATCTCTGGGCGGCCCATCACTGCACGCATCGCGCGACGGGCCACATGCGCCGCCAGCGTGGAGGACGGGTGATCTGCTTCGCCGACTGGATCGCCGCGAGCGGACGCCCGCGCTACACGGGCTACGTGTCGTACTACGTCGCGAAGATGGGGGTCATCGCGCTCACGCAGGCGCTCGCGCTCGAGCTCGCGCCCGACAACATCCTCGTCAACGCCGTCGCGCCCGGCCCGATCATGGCGCCTCCCGGCACGTCGCAGGAGGAGCTTGAGGCCGTCGAGCGCGCGACGCCGCTCGGACGATGGGGTGGCGCGGACGAGATCGTGAAGGCGGTCCGCTTCTTCGTCGAGAGCGACTTCGTCACCGGGGAAGTGCTGCGGGTGGACGGCGGGCGTCACGTCAAGTGACCCGCCGAGGCGCGCCTGACCGTCAGCGCGCGCCGGCGCGCGAGGAGGCCGAGCCGGGACGCGTCGGCGACATCCCCGGGGCGTCCACGCGCTCGACGATCGCGTCGAGCGTCTCGGCAGCTTTGGCGAGCGGCAGGTTGCTCACGTAGAAGTGCCGGACGCCAAGGCCGAGCAGCGCGTTGATCGTGCGTGCGGCAATATCCGCCGCGCTGGCTCCCTCGGCGAACTCCCGCGTCAGCTGTTCCACCGGCACCGGCAGGAAACGGCTCAGGGTCTGGAGCGTTTTCGGATTCGCGCTCCGGTAGTAGAACACGCCGAACAGGCCGGGCAGCGTCATGCCCGCCGCGCGCGTCGCCTCGAGGAAGCGGGACACCGGTTCCAGCGCGTGGTGCGAGACGATCTGAGTCAGGTAGAACTCGGCGGTATAGCCGCGCTCCGTCATGTAGGCCACCTGACGCGCCGCGTCCGCGTTCGGGTTGGCCCATCCGCCCAGCGCGAGCCGCGGCTCGCGTTCCCTGATTGCCTGTCTGAGCTGCCAGGCGTGCTCGACGCATCGAGGCGGGCCCACGTGCTTGTCGCCGCCGAGGACGACGAGCGACGTGAAGGCGTGCTGCCACGCGCGCTCGCTGTACGACAGGCAGTACTCCAGCGTGTGCTTGGCGGTCAGGAACGGCACCACGCATTCGCGCGGCACGCTCTCGTCGAGGTTGGCGATGAGGTGGCGGAGATTGTCCTCCTCGCGCAGACCGACGGCGCTGTCGGTCAGGAAGACGGGGACGCCGCGGCGGGTGAGCCCGCGAACCGCGTGATACGTGTCGATCCACGCATCCATGCCCTCGGTCGCGGCAAGCTCGGCGCGCGGCGGACGCAGCTCCGCCGCGATGACCACTTCACGTTCCTGAAGCGCCTGGATGAGAGACACCGGCCTCGAACTCTCCTGCGCGGCTGAATGCCGGGGCCGCGCGCTGCGCGGCCAAGGCGGACCCGGGCCGCGGTCCGGGCGGCCCGGCCCGGGGGAAATGCGATGGCTACTTCGCGTTCTTGACCTTGTAGCCTGCCGGGATCGCGAAGACGTCGTCGCCGATGGCGCCGGTCGTGACCTCGGTGACGGTCTGCGTGAAGGCGGCGTTGTTGAACATCCGGTTCATCATGCCGGCCATCGGGCCGCCGCCCTCGATCTTCATCGACATGCTCATCTCGTAGGGCATGCCCGCTTCCGCGAGCGACTTGTAGAGCTCGGTCATCCCCTTCGTCTGCTGCGGCGCGCCCTTGGCCGTGCGGGGGTCGGACATCACGAAGCCCTTCTCCGCGGCCGCGAAGTAGAAGGCCTTGTAGTCCGCCTCTCCAGGGGCTCCCTTCACGATGCACGTCGGACCGGTCATGACCATCCGCATGCCGTCGGCGCCGGCTGCCATCGGCATGGAGACGGTGATGTCATACCCGCTGCACTCCTGGCCGGCGATCGTCTTCGTCTGGCCGTTCGGCTTCACCGACGCGTCGATCGACACCCCCTGCGTGGACTTGTCGAGCGTCTGGCGAAGCTGCGCCATCTCGTAGACTTCGGCTTCCTTCTTCCTGTGATCGATCGAGATGAACTTCTGAGCGTCGAGGTCGATGATCGTCGTCATCGGCGTGCCGTTGTGGGTCGAGTCGCTGCGCATCCGGTGGCCCTTGATATAGGTCACGCCCGGCGCCTCGCCCGCCTTGCCGACGACCTTCCCGGTCACCTGCATCTTGATGGTGACATCTGCCGCGGCCGGCGCGGCAACGAGCAGCGCCAGCGCCGCACACAGAATCGTTCGCTTCATGATTGGATGACTCCTGAAACCGCCGACCGGCACGGGGGAGCCGCGTCCGGTTCCAAGCAGTATAAGGGCTCCAACCCGTTTCCAGGCCGCCTTCGGCGCCCGTGCACGACATGGCACGGAATCGGTCATAGTAGCCGGATGCCATCGCTCACGTTCCTGGGTGCCGCCGGCACCGTCACCGGCTCGAAGCACCTCCTCGACACGGGCGCCGCGCAGGTCCTCGTCGATGCCGGCCTCTTCCAGGGGCTGAAGGAGCTTCGTCTCCGCAACTGGGAGGATCTGCCGGTCGGGGCGCGGCACCTCGAGGCCGTGCTCCTCACCCATGCGCACCTGGATCACGTCGGCTATCTGCCGCGGCTCGTGCGTCAGGGATTCCGGGGGCGCGTCTTCTGCACCGGCGGCACCAAGGAGCTGGCCAGGCTCATCCTCCTCGACTCCGCGAAGCTGCAGGAGGAGGACGCGCGATACGCCAACCGGAAGGGCTACTCGCGCCACAAGCCGGCGCTGCCGCTCTACACGACCGAGGACGCCATGCGGGCGATCGAGCTGCTGCAGCCGGTGGGCTATCACCGCCCGATGCCGGTCGCGCCCGGCATGGAGGCGTCGTTCGTCCCGGTCGGCCACCTGCTCGGCGCCGCGGCCATCGAGGTGACGCTCACCGGCAGCGGCACCCGGGTCGTGTTCGGCGGCGATCTCGGCCGCTACGCCCGCCCGGTGCTCCGCGATCCGGAGCCGGTGGCCTCTGCCGACGTGCTCCTGCTCGAGTCGACCTACGGCGGGCGCGAACACGCGCCGGACGACGATGGGGAAACGCTGGCGAGCGTGATCAGGGAGACGGCCGATCGCGGCGGACGCGTGATCATTCCGGCCTTCGCGATCGGACGGGTCGAGGAAGTCCTCTACTGGATCAAGAAACTCGAGGACGAGAAACGCGTGCCCCCGCTGCCCGTGTTCCTCGACAGCCCGATGGCGCTCGCGGGGCTCGAGCTGTACGCCGACCGGACCCACGAGCTCGACCCGGAGTTCCACGAGAACGGCGGCGGCATGGACGGATTCACGTCCTCGATGTTCACCGCGATCACGTCGACGGAGGAGTCGAAGGCGCTGACCCACTCGCGCGAGCCGTCGATCATCGTGTCCTCGAGCGGCATGGCGAGCGGCGGCCGGGTGCTCCATCACCTCCGCGCCTCGCTGCCGGACGAGCGCAGCGCCGTCGTGTTCGTCGGGTTCCAGGCCGCGGGCACGCGCGGCCGGTCGCTCGTGGAGGGAGCCTCGCACGTCAAGATCCACGGCCACCTCGTGGAGGCCCGCGCGCGCATCGTCGAGATCGACTCGATGTCGGCGCACGCGGACGCCAGCGAGATCCTGCGATGGCTTGGCGGCTTCACGGCACCGCCCGAGGTCACCTATCTCGTGCACGGAGAGCCCGAGTCGCAGCAAGCGCTGCGTGACCGCATCACGACCAGCCTGGGCTGGCGGGTCGAGATCCCGGCGCACGGCGATACCGTCGCGATTCCGGAGCAGCCCGGGGCCGTCCGCGCCTGAGCGCGGTCGCGACGGACGGACCTGTAAGATCGATGGATGAGGGGTCCCTTGCCACCCCGGCGGCAAGTGGCGCAATCTGCGGGTGTGCCGGACGCGCACCGCGCGGTTGCGGCGGAGATCGACAGCAGCAGGGAGTGTTGACGTGAAGGGTCCGGATTCGTCCCCAGTACCGGCGAGCAGCGGCGTTCCCGCCGCTGCGGCGGACCGGAAGTATCTGCTCGAACGCGTCGGCGACGCCGCGGTCGTGCAGGTGTATGCCGATGGCTTCGAGCAGCTCTCGCGGCGGGACCGGCTCCTCTGCTGGCACCTCTACCAGGCGACACTCGCCGGACGTGACATCTACTACGACCAGCGGTACAGGCACGGCCTCGCCATGCGGGCGGTGCTGGAAGCGGTCCTCACGCACCCGGACGGCATCGATCCGGAGACGCTTGCCGCGATCACGCGCTACGCGAAGCTCTTCTGGATCAACAGTGGCCCGTTCAACAACCTGACCGCCCGCAAGTTCATCCCGGACTGCACGCCCGAGGCCTTCGCCGAGGCCGTCCGGACCGCCGCCGCCTCCGGCGCGAGCCTGCCGCTCGACGATGGCGAGGACGTCGATGGCCTGCTGGCGCGCCTGCGGCCGGCATTCTTCGACCGCGACTACGACCCGGTCGTGACCTGCAAGACGCCGGGGCCCGGGCGCGACATCCTCGACGCGAGCGCCAACAACCTGTACGTCGGCGTCACCATGGCCGACGTCGAGCACTTCGAGGAGCGGTATCCGCTGAACTCGCGGCTGGTGAAGCGCGACGGGCACCTCGTCGAAGAGGTCTATCGCGTGGGCGGGCGCTACAGCCGCCAGATCGAGCGCATCGTCCAGCACCTGACCGACGCGCTGCCGTATGCGACGCCGCCGATGGCACGTGCGCTCGAGGCGCTCATCCGCTTCTACCGGACGGGCGAGACGGCCGATCGCCGCGCCTACGACATCGCGTGGGTGGCCGACGACGAGTCGACGGTCGACACGATCAACGGGTTCATCGAAGTCTACATGGACGCGCGCGGCGTGAAGGGCGCGTGGGAAGGCCTCGTCTACTACGTGCATCCCGAGAAGACCGCGGCCGTTCGTGCCATCGCGGACCATGCGCAGTGGTTCGAGGACCACATGCCGTGGGATCCGCGCTGGCGCAAGCCGCAGGTGACCGGCGTGTCGGCGCGCGCGATCGAGGTGGTCGTCGAGACCGGCGATTCCGGCCCGGTGACCCCGATCGGCATCAACCTGCCGAACGACCAGCAGATTCGCGAGGACGCGGGCAGCAAGTCGGTGTCGCTCTCCAACGTCGTCGAGGCGTACGAGCGGTCGACGCCGCGGGAGCTCAGGCGCGAGTTCGCATGGGACGCGGCGGAGGTCGAGCGCGCGGAGCGCTGGGGACCGTTTGCCTCCGAGCTGACGACGAACCTGCACGAGGTCATCGGGCACGGCTCGGGGCTCATCGCCGAGTCGCTCAACGGCGCGCCCGAGAAGGCGCTGAAGGAGCAGTTCTCCGCGATCGAGGAGGCCCGCGCCGACCTGGTCGCGCTCTACTTCATCGCCGATCCGTTCCTGGTCGAGATCGGGGTCGTGCCGGCCGATGCGCGCGAGGAGATCGTGCGCGCGGAGTACGAGGCGTACGCGCGCAACGCGCTCGTCCAGCTCCGCCGGATCCGGGAGGGCTCCCAGATCGAGGAAGACCACATGCGGAACCGGCAGCTGATCGTGCACTGGCTGCTGGCCAACACCGGCGCGATCGAGGTGGCAAGGCGCGACGGCCGGACGTACTACCGGGTGGTCGACCTCGCCGCGTTCCGCGCGGGCGTGGGGGAGCTGCTGGCCGAAGTGCAGCGGATCAAGGGCGAAGGGGACTACGCCGCGGCGCGTGAGCTGCTCGAGACGTACGGCGTGCATTTCGATCCGGCGCTTCGCGACGAGATCGTCGCGCGGGTCGACCGGCTCGACCTGCCGTCCTACACCGGGTTCGTGATGCCGCGGCTGGAGCCGGTCCGCGGCGAAGGCGGCAGCGTCGTCGACGTCCGGATCTCGTATCCGCAGGACCTGATGGCGCAGATGCTGGAGTACTCGGCCCTGTCGCGACGGTAAGGGCGGGGCGCGCCGGTCGCGCTAAGATCGGTCGCGCCGATGTTCTCTTCGCGGGTGCCGGGCGACCTCGTCCCGAACGCCGTTGCCGCGGCTGTGGAGCGCATGCGCCTCGTGGGGCGCAGCTTCGCCGACCTGACCGTCTCGAATCCCACCGTTGTCGGCCTCGAGTACCCGCCGGATCTGCTCGTCCCGCTGTCGGATCCGCAGGCGCTGCACTACGACCCGCAGCCCTTCGGACTGTCCGCGGCGCGACAGGCGGTCTCGGCCGACTACGCCCGGCGCGGGGTTCGCGTCCCGCATTCGCAGATCGTCCTCACCGCGAGCACGAGCGAGAGCTACGGGCTGCTGTTCAAGATCCTCTGCGACCCCGGCGCGTCGGTGCTGGTGCCCACGCCCAGCTATCCGCTGTTCGAGCACCTGACCCGCCTCGAGAACGTGCGCGCCGTCCCGTACCGGACCGAGTTCCACGGCACGTGGGCCATCGATCTGGACGATGTCCGGCAGCTCGTCGACGAGTCCACCCGCGCGCTGCTCGTGGTCAGCCCGAACAATCCGACCGGCGCCTGGCTGAAGCGGAACGAACTGCTGGCGCTCGAGGCGCTGTGCGCCGAGCATCATCTGGCGCTGATCAGCGACGAGGTGTTCGCCGACTATCCGGTTGATCCGGCGCCCGGCGCGGTCGCCAGCGTGATCGGCGACGAGCCGCCGATCCTGTCGATCAGTCTGGGTGGCCTGTCCAAGTCGGTCGGCCTGCCGCAGCTGAAGCTGGGATGGATGGCGCTGCGCGGGCCGTTGGCACGGGTGCACGCGGCGCTCATCCGGCTCGAGGTCGCCGCGGACGCCTATCTGTCGGTCGCCACGCCGGTGCAGCTCGCTGCGGCATGGCTGTTGGATCAGGGGCGGGGCATCCGGCATCAAATCAGGCGGCGCGTCGTGTCGAACTACCGGATGCTCCAGGAGATTGCCGCCGCGGCGCCCTGGTGCCAGGTCCTGCGGGCGGAGGGCGGATGGTCCGCCGTGCTGCGCATCCCGCATACCATGCCCGAGGACGAGCGCGTCATCCGTCTGCTCGAGGAGGAGCAGGTGCTCGTGCATCCGGGCTACTTCTTCGATTTCCCGCGCGAAGGCTATCTTGTCGTGAGCCTGCTCACGCGCCCCGACATCTTCAGGCCCGCGCTCGAGCGGCTCGTCGCAGCCGTGGGCCGCAGCTGATCGCACGCCGTCGATGAAGCCTCGACCTCACCTCGGACGCAGCGCGGGACTGGTCGTTCCGCTCTTCTCGCTCCACAGCCTCCGCAGCTGGGGCATCGGCGACATCGCGGATCTCGAGGGACTCCGGGGATGGCTGGAGCGCGCGGGTCTCGGAGCGCTGCAGCTGCTGCCCGTCGGCACGCTGCCGCCGGGCGAGGCATCGCCGTACTCGGCGCTGAGCGCGATGGCCATCGATCCGGTCTACATCGCGCTCGACCGCGTCCACGACTTCCGGGCGCTCGGGGGCGACGCGCGCCTGCCGCTGGCCGATCAGGTCGCGCTGCGCACCGCCAGGAGCGCGGCGCAGATCGACTACACCGCCGTCCGGCAGGCGAAGTGGTCGGCCCTGGAGCTCTCGTTCAGCCTGTTCTGGGAGGTCGACTGGATCCGGACGACGGCCAGGGCCGGCGCCTTCGCGACGTTCGTGTCGTTCGAGGAATGGTGGCTCGCCGAGTACGCGCTGTACAGCGCGCTGCGGGCGAAATTCGGCGACCGCCCCTGGACGGAGTGGCCCGAGCCGCTGCAGCGCCGCGACCCGGACGCGCTCGACGCCGCGCGCCGCGAGCTGGAGAAGGAGATTCTGCTCCACCAGTACGTGCAGTGGCTTGCCGACGAACAGTGGACGGCCGCGCGCGAGGCGCTCGGGGACGTGCGGCTCTTCGGCGACTTCCCCTTCATGGTCAGCGCCGACAGCGCGGACGTGTGGGCGAACCAGGATCTGTTCCGGTTCGATCGCCACGTGGGCACGCCGCCCGATGCGTTCAGCGAGACGGGACAGGACTGGGGACTGCCGGCATATCGCTGGGACGTCCTGCACGCCCGGAATTACGGCTGGCTCCGTCAGCGCGCGCGCCGCATGAGCCGCCTGTACGACGGCTACCGCGTCGACCATCTCGTCGGGTTCTTCCGGACGTACTCGCGCCCGGTCGGCGAGACGGCGGGAGCGTTCGAGCCGCCCGACGAGGCGGACCAGATGGCGCTCGGCGAGCGCCTGCTGACGCTGTTCCTCGAGACCGGCGCGCAGGTCACGGCGGAAGACCTCGGCTCCATTCCCGACTTCGTCCGCGAGGGTCTGGCGCGGCTCGGCGTTCCGGGCTACAAGGTGCTGCGGTGGGAGCGCGAGTGGCGCGTCGAGGGGCAGCCGTTCATCCCGCCCTCCGAGTACCCGCGAGTGTCGGTCGCCACCACCAGCACCCACGACATCGCTCCCCTGGCGCGCTGGTGGACGGAGATGGCGGACGAGGAGCGCGAGGCGTTCGGCAGGCTGCTGCCGCCGGAGATCGCCGCCGAGCGGTCGTTCACGCCGGCCGTGCGCGATACGGTGCTCGAGCTCATTTACGGGGCGGGATCCGATCTGCTGCTGCTGCCGGTTCAGGACCTGTTCGGCTGGCCCGACCGGATCAACACGCCCGCCACCGTCAGCGAGCGGAACTGGCGATGGCGCCTGCCGCTCTCGATCGAGGGACTCGACGCGGATGCCGCCGCGCAGGAGCGCGCCGACGCCCTGCGCGAGCTGGCGGCGCGCAGCGGCCGGCGGTAGAAACGGGGAACGGGAAACCGCAAACAGGACACAGAAAGGGCGCGACGGCGGTTGTCACCGAGCCGTCGCGCCCTTCCTGTTTGCCGTTTTCCGTTTCCCGCTTCCCTCAGTCCTGCGTCTGCGTCTGCGTCGCGGGGCGCTCCTGCGGCTGCGGTTTCGGCAGGGGCTTGCGGGGAAGCAGTTCCTCGCGGTTCGCTGCGTGATAGACGAAGGCGGCGACGATCACCGCGTTCTTCATCATGTCGGAGCTCTGCAGCCGCTCCCACGTGTCCATGTTCGAGTGGTGGGTGCGCGTGCTGTACTCGATCTCGTCCTGGATGAACTGGAATCCGGGGATGCCGACCGCGTCGAACGAGAGGTGGTCCGTCCCTCCGGTGTTCCGGATCGTCAGCGTCGTCATGCCGAGGCTCTCGAACGGCTCCATCCAGGCGCGGAAGATCGGCGCCACGGCCTCGTTCCCCTGCAGGTAGACGCCGCGGATCGCGCCGGTCCCGTTGTCGACGTTGAAGTAGGCGCTGATCTTCCCGTGCGGAGGCTTCAGCGCCATCGTCTCGCGATCGCCGAAGGTGGCCGTGACGTACTCGCGCGACCCGATGAGTCCCTGCTCCTCGCCGCCCCACAACGCCAGCCGCACCGTGCGGCGCAGCTTCACGCCGGACGCCTGCAGAATGCGGAACGCCTCCATCATCACGGCCGAACCGGCTGCGTTGTCCGTCGCGCCCGTGCCGCCATGCCAGCCGTCGAAGTGCGCGCCGAGCATGACGAGCTCATCCGCCTTGTCCGTGCCGGGCAGCTCGGCGAAGACGTTCAGGCCCTCGGCCCCGTCCGTCATCGTGTTCTCGAGCGTCAGCTCGATCTTCACCGGCACGTTCTTCTGCAGCGTACGCGCCAGCCGGCCGTAGTGCTCCACCGCCAGCACGACCTGCGGCGGCACCTGGGCCGGATAGCGGAGAAAGCCGCGCTGCGAGGCCGGATTGTAGGCGCCGCCCCCCTGCACGAAAATCGTGCCGCCGTCGCCACGGCCCGGCTCGAACACGGCGAGCGCCTTCTCCTGTGCCAGGAACTCGAGCCGCTTCGGAATGAACGAGTACGCCGAGCGGTTGTAGCGCCGCCCCTGATCGGTCGGGTCGAACTGCGCGAGCTTCTCGAGATCCTCGTCCGACATCCGCGAGGCATCCGGATCGAACCGCGCCGCCACGTCACGCGTCGGGAAGGCGAGCACGATCTTCCCGGCCAGCTTCCCCTTCCACTTCTCGAAATCGGCTTCGGACTCGATCGGCGCGTAGAGCGCCTCGGCCGTCACCGTGCCGGCGATCCCCGGCGTCCAGGCCTTCGGCACGCCGAGGATGGTCCACGGCTGCGGACCCGAGATCACCCGCGCTGCGAAACGCTCGTTGACCCAGCCGCGTCCGAACGTGCCCCACGGCTCGACGCGCGGATTGGAGGCGCCCCACTCGCCCAGCTGCTTGACCGCCCACTCCGCGGCGGCGCGGAAACTCGGTGACCCGGACAGCCGCGGGCCGTACACGTCCGTCAGCCAGCTGGCGGTCTCCATCACCTGCGAGCGCTGGAACCCTTCTTCCTTGATCCGGACGACCGCGTCGTAATCGACGGACTCCGCCGGACCCTGGCCGGCGACCGGCACGACGGCCGCGAGCGCCACGACCAGCACCGCGTATCGCACTCGTGTTCTCACTGGGACCTTCCTCGGTTCTCGATGGGATGACGCGCGCGCCCGCCGGCGACACAGGTCCCGCGCGGGCAAACACCCAAACATACCACGCACAATA
>CAYUPN010000015.1:34962-60437 GCA_964446605.1 uncultured Bifidobacteriaceae bacterium
GTACCGGTGTCTGACACCCGTACTGGTACGGGTGCGCGCCATTCAATGGGCGTCCTGGCCGCCCCGTCGACCGGAAGCGGGATCGGGACGACAATCCTGTAATCACGGGGCCTCACCGCGTCCGCACCCGCGACGTCGAGTCTCGCAGCTAAGTTCCTGACACATTGCGGTTTGTTCCCTCCGGCCGACGGCTGGCTCCAGGCCGTCCCGTCTCTTGCAACGCGCGCACATGGAGAACCACCTCCACATGGGTCGCGGTGTGACTGCCCTCCACCGCCGGAGAACCGATGACGCCCGGACCTTCAGCTCCCAGCCAGCCGGCTTCGGCTCCACAACCCGTCGAATTCGTCGACGGCTTCGGCACGCGCTGCGCACTTCCCGATAGCGGCCCCGAGCCGCTGCAGATGCTGCGGCTCGCCCGCCATCTGGGGTCGGCGCCCGGCTTCGACTTCGCACTGCGCGAACGCGTCAGCCGCCTCGCGAACTTCCGCCACGCCTACTACGCGCGTGTGCGCCGGGTCGACCGGCTCGACGGCGGCAGCGGGCTCGGACTCGTGTCGGAGGTGCCCGCGGGAGCCCGCCTGTCGCAGGTGCTCGAGATCGCGGCGCGCCACGAGCTCGATCTCGACGTGAACGCCGCGCTGTGCCTGGTCAGGCAGCTGGTGCCCGCCCTGGCGCTGCTTCATCAGAACGCGCGAGACGTCTCCCACGGTGCGATCGCGCCCGAGCGCATCGTCGTCACGCCCAACGCGCGGGTCGTGATCGTCGAGTACGTGCTCGGCGCGGCCATCGAAGCACTCGGCTACAGCCGCGAGCGCCTCTGGAAGGAGCTTCGGGTCGCGGTGCCGCCCGGAGCCGGCACACCGCGTCTGAGCCACCGTGTCGACGTGATGCAGATCGGCGTCGTCGCGCTGGCGCTCGTGCTCGGACGGCCGCTTCGAGACGACGACCTGCGGGATCCCGGCATGCTCATCGCGTCGGCGACGGAGAACTGCGCGCTCGGCGGGCGCCAGCCGCTTTCCGAGCCGCTCCGCCGCTGGCTGACCCGCGCGCTGCAGCTCGATCCCCGCGGCTCGTTCGAATCGGCGCTCGAGGCGCAGCTCGCGCTGGACGACGTGCTGTCGGGAAGCGGGGGATACGTGGCGGCGCCCGTGGCGCTGGAGTCGTTCCTGGCGGAGTACGACGCCTGCGCGGAGGTCGCGTCCGCGTCGGCTGAACCGGGGCCGCCTCCATCCCCTCCCGAGCCTGCCGTGAGCGCGGCCGCGGAGCCGGCCGGCAATCCTGTGCCGGCCCCGGCATCGACGGCCCGTGTCGTCGTGCCGCCGTCGCCCAGGCTCGGCGTCGCGCAGGTGTCGGCGGACGGACCTGCCGTCCCGACGTTCCGCGCCGTCGTGTCGGCACCTCCGCGCGCAGCCGAGCCGCCACCCGTGCTCGAGCCGATTGCGGGCGGGCCCGCCGGCGACAGCACCGCGTCGACGCCGCCACCACCGCGGACATCGACGGCACCGGCAAAGCCAATCGAGCCCGAGCCGGCTGCGGCCGAGCACGAAGAACCGTTCGATGAATCGGCGCTGCGAGCCCGCTTCCTGCAGGCCTCGTCGGACACTGCCGAACCGCCATCGACCGGTGTCGCGCCGTTCTGGCGCATCGCAGCGATGCTGCTGGCGCTCGTCGCAGCGGGAGAAGGGGCCTACATCGGCTGGCTGCATCTCGGCGGGTCGGGGCGTGCAGGCGGGAGCGGCACGTTGAAGGTCGATTCCCGCCCCACCGGTGCGGAGGTCAAGGTCGACGGCCAGGTGCGCGGCACGACGCCGCTCAGCCTGCCGCTCCAGCCCGGTGCACACGTCATCGAGATCGCCGCAGGCTCGGAGCCGCGCGTGATTCCGGTCACCGTCTCGGCCGGCGAGACCTTGTCGCAGTACGTCGAACTGGCGGGCGCCAGTGCGCTCGGCCGTCTGTCGATCGCCTCGACGCCGACGGGTGCCAACGTGCTCGTCAACGGGCAGCCGCGCGGCGTGACCCCGCTGGACCTGCCCGATATCGAGCCGGGCGAGCACGAAGTCGTCCTCGAGCTCGACGGGCGCCGCGTCAGGCAGGCCGTGAGCGTGACCGGCGGGGCGACGACGACCGTTGCGCTCTCGCTGGAAGGGCCGCCGGTGACGGAGCTGGCGGCGGGGATGCTGCCGTCGCCGGCGTCGGCACCCGCGCTCGGCCATCTGGTCGTCCAGGTGCCGTTCGAGATGCGCGTGCTCTCACGCGGCGCGCAGATCGGGCTGACGTCGAGCCGGCTGGGGCTCCCGCCCGGGACCTACGAGCTCGAGATCGTGAGCGACACGCTCGGGTTCCGCACGACGGCGCGCGTCGACATCGTCGCGGGCAGGACGGTGAGGCTCCCGGTGTCGTTGCCCAAGGGCGTGGCGCATCTGAACGCGACGCCGTGGGCGGAAGTGTGGATTGACGGCGAGAAGGTCGGTGAGACGCCCATCGGCAATCTCCCGGTCACCATCGGCCCGCACGAGATCGTGTTCCGCCATCCCGAGCTGGGGGAGCAGGCGCACGCCGCCACGGTGACGGCTTCGGCGCCGCTGCGCCTCAGCGTTGACCTGACCAGGAAGCCGTGATCGGTTCATGAGGAGTCGAACCATGCGCCATCGCAGTCCGTTCCGCCTGGCGCCCGCACTCGTGGTCGCCATCCTCATCGGCGCGATACCCCGCGCGGCCGCCGCGCAGGAAACGGTGCAGACGGCGCAGGCGCTGTACGCCGCTGCGGCGTACGACGAGGCCCTGGCCGTGCTGGACCGTCTGCAGCAGCAGGGGACCGCCACGGCGGATCCCCGCAGCCTGAACCAGCAGCGAGCGCTGTGCCTGCTCGCGCTCGGGCGGGATCAGGAGGCGGAGCTGGCGATTGCCGCGGCCGTGCAGGCGGACCCGACGTTCCGTCCCTCCGAGGACGCCGTCTCGCCGCGCGTCCGGTCGGCGTTCCGGGACGTGCGGTCGCGCCTGCTGCCCTCGATCGTGCAGTCGCAGTACATGGAAGCGAGGCGCCTCTACGACGCGCAGTCCTGGAAGGAGGCGGAGGCCGCGTTCCGGCTGGTGCTGACGCTCTCTGCGGACCCGGACCTCGACGCGGCGGGCGCGGAGAGCCTGTCCGACATCAAGGTGCTCGCAGCGGACTTCGCCGAGCTCGCGGAGAAGGCTGCGGCCCCCCCACCGCCGCCGCCCGCTCCGGAACCGGACCCGGAGCCCGCGCCGCCGCCAGCGCCTGTCATCGACTACGACCGGATCTACGAGGCGACGGAGCAGAGCGTGATCGCGCCGGTCACGATCCGGCAGCAGGTGCCCCGGTGGGACCACTCCACGGTGCCGCCGCCGTCGGTCGAAGGGACGCTGGAGCTGATCATCGCGAAGGACGGCACGGTGGAGCGTGCGTCGCTGCCGCGGCCGCTCTCGCCGCTGTACGACCACAAGCTCCTCGACTCGACGAAATTCTGGCGGTATCGTCCGGCGCAGTTCAACGGGCAGCCCGTTCGCTTCCGGAAGGTGATCAGAATCGCGTTCGAGTGATTACACTAGCGCCTATGGCGCCAGCCCGATCGCACTCGCGCTCCTCCCGGCGGCCACCGGCGCACGCGCGCCGCTCCGTACCTGCCCCGCCACTCCGTCTCGCGCCGCTCCTGCTGCTGGTGATGGCAGGCGCGGCGTGTGCGACCGGCTCCGACGCGACCCCCTATCAGGCGCGGCAGGGACTGGACTACGAGCTGCCGGTCGACAGCCGCATCCTCCCGGGTCGCGTCCCGGGCGGCGCGACGCTGGAATCGATTCTCGGCCGGCACAATCTCGCGCCGGGCAGCGTCGATCGGATGATCGCGGCCGTCCGCGCGGTCTTCGACCCCCGCAAGGTCCGGCAGGGCCAGGCCTACCGGCTCGAACGCCTCGAAGATGGCCGCGTGCGGTTCTTCGAGTACGAGATCGACGCCACGCGCTTCCTCCGCCTGCTCCCCGCGGGCGACGATGGGCGGGAGTTCCGGGCGGAGGTGGTGGACTACCCGATCACCAGGACGGCGCTGTCGGTGGGCGGCACCATCGACGAGCGCACGCCCTCGCTGTTCGCGTCGATGTCGGCGGCCGGCGAGCAGCCGGAGCTGTCGATCGCGCTCGCCGACATCTTCTCCGGCGAGGTGGACTTCAACAGCGAGCTGCAGCCGGGGGACGCGTATCACATCGCGGCGCAGAAGAGCATGCGCGACGGCCGCATCGTCGGCTATGGCCCCATCGAGGCGGCGCGGCTGAAGAACGGCACGCGCGAGCTCGTCGGCATCCGGTTCCAGCCGGAAGGGAAGGAGCCGGGCTACTACGATCTCGACGGACGTTCGTTGAAGCGCTTCTTCCTGCGCTCCCCCCTGAAGTTCGACCCGAGCATCTCGTCGCACTTCTCGCGGAGCCGGCGCCATCCCATCCTCAACATCCGGCGCGCGCACCTGGGCGTCGACTACCGCGCGCCGAGCGGCGCGCCCGTCGTATCGGTCTCCGCCGGCACGGTCGTGTTCGCCGCATGGACGCGCGGCGGCGGGCGCACGGTGCGGATCCGGCACGCCAGCGGCTACGAGACCGCTTATCTGCACCTGTCCTCGTTCGGACCCGGCATCCGCGCCGGCGTGCGCGTCGCGCAGGGGCAGGTCATCGGCCGTGTCGGCGCGACCGGGCTCGCGACCGGGCCGCATCTGCACTACGAGCTCCGGAAGAACGGGCGCCACGTCAATCCCGTGCTCGAGCACCGCAAGCTGCCGCCGGGCGATCCCGTACCGCCGGATCAGATGGACGAGTTCAGAACGGTCCGCGATCAGGCGCTCGCGAAGCTCGGGTAGCTCCGGCGAGTACCGCGGCATGCCGCGGCGCCGGACGCGACGAGTTCGAGAGCCCCCGGGGGTGCGGCGCTGCGGCGCGCTGCACTACAATGCTCTGCTCTTATGGCTCTCATCGCTCCATTCCGGGCGCTGCGCCCCACGCCGGAGGCCGCACCTCGCGTCGCGGCCGTTCCTTACGACGTCGTCAGCACCGACGAAGCCCGTCAGCTGGCCGACGGCAACCCGTTGAGCTTCCTGCACGTCTCGCGCGCGGAGATCGATCTCGCGCCGGGCGTCGATCTCCATTCCGACGAAGTCTATGCGGCCGCCCGGCGCAACTTCGATCGGCTGATCGCTGAGGCGCCGCTCGTCCGCGAGGAGCGTCCGTCGCTGTACTTCTACCGGCTGCACATGGGCGGGCACGTCCAGACGGGGCTCGCCGCCGGCTTCTCGGTCGACGAGTACGATCGCGATCTGATCCGCAAGCACGAGAAGACGCGCGCGGACAAGGAGAACGATCGGACGCGTCACATCCTCGAGTTGCGCGCGCAGACCGGCCCGGTGTTCCTCACCTATCCGGCGTCCCCCGACGTCGACGCCATCGCGGCGCGCGTGACCGCGGCCCCGGCGTTGATCGACGTCACGGCAGCCGACGGCGTGCGCCACGAGATCTGGCGCGTGCCCGACGCGGAGACGTCGGCGCTCGTCGAGGCCTTCAACCGCATCGCGCTGCTGTACATCGCCGACGGTCATCATCGCGCGGCCGGAGCGGCCCGCGCGCGCCGTGAGCTGGCGCAGTCCGGCGGCTCGCACGAGGCGGATCGCTTCCTGGCGGTGGCGTTCCCGCACGACCAGATGCAGGTGCTGCCGTACAACCGGCTCGTGAAGGACCTGCAGGGCCGGCGCCCCGGCGAGATCCTCGAAGCGCTCGGCCGCACCCATGCGGTCACCCCGGGTCCTGCGGTGCCCGAGCGCAAGGGCGAGGTCTCGATGTTCCTCGCGGGCCACTGGTACACCGTCCGGCTCAATCCGGCGCCGCCCGGGGCTGGCCCGGCCGATGCGCTGGACGTCTCGCTGCTGCAGGAGCAGATCCTCGGCCCGCTGCTCGGCATCGGCGATCCGCGCGTCGATGCGCGCATCGACTTCGTCGGCGGCGCGCGCGGCACTGCCGCACTCGAGCACGCGGTCGGCAGCGGCCGGGCCGCCGTGGCGTTTTCGATGGTCCCGGTGAGCGTCGCGGATCTGATGGCGATTGCCGATGCCGGCGGCATCATGCCGCCGAAGTCGACGTGGTTCGAGCCGAAGCTGCGTGACGGCCTGCTGATCCACACGATCTGACGCGCGCGTCCCCGCCGTGCGTGCTGGAGGCGGCGATGGTGGTACTGGTCGCGGACGAGTTCGAGCGATCCGGGATCGACGGCCTGAAGGCCGCCGGCTGCGAGGTCGTGCACGATCCGTCGCTCGGCGGCGACGCGCTGGCGGCGGCGCTCCGCGATTCGGACGCCGAGGTGCTGGTCGTGCGGTCGACGCGCGTGGACGCGGCGATGCTGGACGCCGGCCGCCGGCTGGCGCTCGTGGTGCGCGCGGGCGCCGGCTACAACACCATCGACGTCGCGGCCGCCGCGGCGCGCGGGATCTACGTCTCGAACTGCCCCGGCCGCAACGCCGCGGCCGTGGCCGAGCTGACCTTCGCGCTCATCACCGCCATCGACCGCCGCGTCCCCGACAACGTCGCGGATCTGCGTGCCGGACGCTGGAACAAGAAGCTGTACGCGCAGGCCGATGGGCTGAAGGGGCGGACGCTCGGCCTGGTCGGGTACGGCGCCATCGGCCGCGAGGTCGCGGTGCGCGCGCAGGCGTTCGGCATGCCGCTCGTGATCTGGAGCCGGAGCCTGCCGCCCGGCGCCGCGCCGGATGCGCTGGGGCTGCAGCCGTCGCCTGGCGTGACCGTCGCGGCGACGCCCGGAGACGTGGCCGGCGCCTGCGACATCCTGAGCGTGCACGTCGCGCTCGCGCCGGAGACGCAGGGCCTCGTCGGAGCGGATCTGCTCGCCAGGCTGCGGCCCGGCGCCATCGTGATCAACACCGCACGCGCCGAGGTGATGGACTACGCCGCGCTCGAAGCCGCCGTGCAGGCGCGCGGGCTGCGCGCCGGGCTCGATGTCTTCCCCGCCGAGCCGTCCGGCGGCTCGGGCACCTACTCCCATCCGATCCTGGCTCTGCCGGGGGTGTACGGCACGCACCACATCGGCGCCTCGACGGCGCAGGCTCAGGAGGCGATCGCCGCCGAGACGGTCCGCATCGTCGCGACCTACACGCGCACGGGACGGGTGCCGAACTGCGTCAACCTCGCCGAGCGCACGCGGGCCACCCACATGCTCGTGGTGCGGCACCGGGACCGCCCGGGCGTGCTCGCGCACATCTTCGGCGCGCTGCGCGCGTCGGCCATCAACGTCCAGGAGACGGAGAACATCGTCTTCGCCGGGGCGGAAGCGGCGGTGGCGAGAATCAACCTCGACCGGAAGCCGCCCGACGCCGTGCTGGGGGTCATCAGCGACCACAACGACATCCTGAGCGCCCACGTGGTCGCGATCGACCGCTGACGGAGGTGCTTCGCGCGGCTCCGGGCCCGGGAGTACAATCCGGGATTATGTCCACGACCACCGCCCGCATCTTCAATTTCTCATCCGGCCCCGCCGTCCTCCCGGTTCCCGTGCTCGAGCAGATCCAGCGCGATCTCGTCGCGCTGCCCGGCGTCGGGATGTCGGTGCTCGAGATCAGCCACAGGTCGAAGGTCTTCGAGGAGATCATCACGAGGACCGAGGCCGACATCCGCGCGCTCGCCGGCGTGCCCGACAACTACAAGGTGCTGTTCCTCCAGGGGGGTGCCAGCACGCAATTCTCGATGGTGCCGCTGAACCTGCTCACGGCCGAGGGGACCGCAGACTACATCATCACGGGATCGTGGACGCAGAAGGCCGCCAAGGAGGCGAAGAAGGTCGGACGGGTCAACGTCGCGGCGACGAGCGAGAGCGACGGGTTCAGCCGGATACCCGGTGACGAGGAAATCCGGCTGAGCGAGGGGGCCGCCTACGTGCACATCACCTCGAACAACACGATCGAGGGCACGCAGTGGCACCGCCTCGCGCCGACCGGCGGCGCGCCGCTCGTCAGCGACGCGTCCTCCGACCTGTTCTGCCGGCCCATCGACATCTCGCAGTACGGGCTGATTTACGCCGGCGCACAGAAGAACCTCGGCCCGGCCGGCGTCACGCTGGTGATCATCCGCGAGGATCTGCTCGCGCGCTCCAGCCCGTCGCTGCACACGATGCTGAGCTACAAGGTGCACGCCGACAGCCGATCGCTCTACAACACGCCCCCGTCGTTCGCGATCTATGCGGTCGGGCTTGTCATGCGATGGCTGCGGGACCAGGGAGGACTCGACGCGATCGCCGCGGTGAACGAGCGGAAGGCGGGCAGGCTCTACGCCGAGCTCGATCGCACGGAATTCTGGCGTCCGACCGCGCGGCGCGAGGATCGGTCCTGGATGAACGTGACGTTCCGGCTGCCGAGCGAGGAGCTGGAGAAGAAGTTCGTCACGGAGGCCACCGCGGCCGGCCTCGACGGGCTGAAGGGGCACCGCTCCGTCGGCGGCATGCGCGCCTCGATCTACAACGCGTTCCCGGAAGAGGGTGTGGACACCCTCGTGGAGTTCATGCGGGAATTCGAGCGGAAGAACGGGTAGGACCGGACCTCAGAGCATCGGCGGATGGCGCCGGCCACCCCGGCGTCGCCGCCGGCGCCGCCGTCGCGGACGCTCCTCTCCGGCCGCGTCGTGCGGAACCTCGAGCCCTTCGTAGAAGCCGCGCCAGTGTTCCAGCGTCTCGGGGGACTCGCCGTGGATCTCGAGCCACGTGAGCGCCTCCTGGAACGGGCCGCGGTGCATCAGCGCGCGCTTGGCGCGGGGCGACGCGTTCAGATCGAGGAGGCGCCGCTGCATGCCCAGGATCTGCCGCAGCCGCTCGACGTCGCGTCGCGGTAGCGGCATCTGTCCCAGGACCGCCGGCGGTTCCTTGACCGGCCGCTCCCCGTCCTCGAAGCGCCGGGGGCGGCGTCCCGCGGAGAAGCCGAGCGGCACCAGCAGCGTGCCGAGCAGCAGCGGGTTGGTCAGCGTCTCGGGAATGGCCGTGAAGCGCTGGCGGTACCGATCCAGCGCCGCGGTATAGGGCCACAGGGCCTGGCCGCGATCGCGCAGCAGTTCGGGCGCGAGGTACTCGAGCAGGCCGACTTCGGCCAGCTCGCGGAACGCGCGCTCCGACGCACCGGACCGCAGAATCTTGTAGAACTCCTCGAGCAGCCGCGCCGGCGACGCCTTCGCGATGAGCGGCGCGTGGCGCCGGATGGCGTCGATGACGGGCGGGTCGACGGTGAAGTCCAGGCGCGCCGCGAGGACGATCGCGCGGAGCATGCGGACCGGGTCCTCTTCGAAGCGCACGTCCGGGTCGCCGATCGAGCGGATGACGCGCGCCTTGATGTCCTCGAGCCCGCCGGTGTAGTCGATGATCGAGAACGTGCCGATGTCGTAGAAGAGCGCGTTGACCGTGAAGTCGCGGCGGAAGGCGTCCTCCTCCGGCGTGCCAAAGGTGTTGTCGCGTACATGGACGCGGCGCGGAGGACGGTTGCGATCCCCCGGCGCCTGCGCCTCCTCGATGTCGGCCTCCGCTTCGGCCCGCGCCTGGGCGGCTTCGTGCTCGGCGAGCTCCGCTTCCGTGAGCTGGCGGCGGAAGGTCGCGACCTCGATCACCTTCGTGCCGAACCGCACGTGGGCGAGGCGGAACCGCCGCCCGATGATCCAGCAGTTGCGGAAGAGCTTCTTGACTTCGTGCGGATGCGCCGACGTCCCGATGTCGAAATCCTTCGGCTCCCGCCCGACGAGCAGGTCGCGGACGCTGCCCCCGACGAGGTACGCGAGATAATCATGCTGGTGGAGCCGGTTGAGCACCTTCAGCGCGTCGGGGTCGATGAGCGATCGCGAGATCGGGTGTTCGGCGCGGGGGATAATCGTCGGCGTGCGCATGCGCTACAGGCCATTTTATCAAACGGCCGCGGACACGAGCTGGCAAGTCTTCGTACTGCAATGACTTACGGAATGTTCTTTGCCCGGAGGAGCCCCGCGTGCGGCTGATACTGAGTCTGACGGCCGCCATGTGGCTGGCCTCCGGCCCTGCGCCGGCCCAGGCCCGCGACCGCATTGCCGACGCCCGGCGGCTCTATAACCAGGAGCTCTACGAGCTGGCCATCCGCGCGGCCAGCGAGGCGCGCGACGCCGGTTTTTCGGTCGACGAGGCCGCGCTGATTATTGCCCGTGCGCACCTCGAGCGGTATCGGCAGACGCGCGACAGCGCCAACCTGGCCGGTGCACGCGATGCGCTTCGGGCGCTCGACCCGTCGGGTCTGACCGGCACCTCCCACACGGAGTTCACCCTCGCGCTCGGCGAGTGGCTGTTTCTCGACGAGCGATACGGCGCGGCGGCCGAGCTGTTCGATGCGGCGCTCGGCAAGGTCGCCGGCCTTGGCCCGGAGGCGCGCGACCGCGCCCTCGACTGGTGGGCGACGGCCGTCGACCGGCAGGCGCAGATCGATCCCGCCAACCGCGCCGCGCTCTACCGGCGCATCGTCGAGCGCATGGAAGAGGAGCTTCGCGAGGTCCCCGGTTCGGCGGCCGCGGGATACTGGCTGCCGGCCGCGGCGCGGTCGCTCGGCGACGTCGACCGGGCCTGGCACGCTGTCATTGCCGGCTACCTGCGGGCGCGAATCGCGCCGGACCGTGGCGCGGCACTTCGTGCCGACCTCGATCGCCTGATGACGACGGCGATCATCCCGGAGCGGGCACGCCGGGCGGGGCCGGACGCGAACGAGCAGAAGGCGGCCGCGGACTCCCTGACGGAAGAGTGGGAGATGCTCAAGCGGCAGTGGCGCTGAGCGCCGCCGTCCTCAGGCCGGCGCACGCCGGTCGTGCAGGGTCCGCAGCGCGGTGGCGACGAGGATGATCGTGCCCCCCGCGATCGCCCAGACCCCCGGCTCCTCGCCCTGCGCCACCCAGGCCCAGACGGGATTGAGCACCGGCTCCACCAGCAGCAGCAGCGACGCCTCGAGCGCCGGCACTCCGGCCAGCCCGGCGCTCAGGCACACATAGGCCAGCCCGATCTGCACCACGCCGAGCCAGAGGATGATCGCCAGGTCGCTGCCCGCGACCGTCGCGGGCACTGCCGCCGGCAGCGCGAGCAGGCAGGCGAACGCATTGCCGACCACCAGCGCGGGCTGTGTCGCGAGAGCGCTCCGCGTGCGCCCCGACAGCCAGCGCAGCCCCATCACCGTTCCCGCCCACGACAGGCCGCTCGCCAGCGCCAGCAGATTGCCGAGCGCCGGGTTGGGCGCGCTGTCGCGGGGAGCCTCTTCGCCCACGAAGAACGCGGCGAGGCCGGCGCCGAGCGCGAGCATGAAAATCACGTCGGCGCGCTTCACCGGCTCGCGCAGCAGCAGCGGCGCGGCGAGCAGGATGTAGAGCGGCGCCGTGCTCTGCAGATAGATGGCATTGGCGGCCGTCGTCAGCTTGTTCGCCGCGACGAAGAGGACCATCGTCAGGCCGTAGACGACGCCGACGAGGAGCGTCGCGCGATCCGGCCGACGACGTGAACCCGGGAGCAGGATGAGGAGCGCCAGCGCCGCGACGCCCGAGCGGAAGCTGGCCACCTGCCATGCGTTGAGCGTGGTCGCCTTGATCGCCGCGCCGCCCGTGGAGAAGAGCAGGGCAGCGGCGAGGACGAACAGGCGGGCGCGCATGAACCGTCTCATTGTAGTACGGGTGTCTGACACCCGTACCGGTACCAGTACCCCAGTACACGTACGGGTGTCAGACACCCGTACGTGATCAGCTCTTCGCGTCCTTCCAGTTCTCGCCGATGCCGACGTCGACGTCGAGCGGCACGGCCAGGCGGGTGGCGCCCTGCATCCGTTCGCGGATGAGCGCCGTGTACTCGTCGGCGGCCTCCCGGCGCACTTCGAAGACCAGTTCGTCGTGCACGGTCAGGATCATCCGCGCGGCCGGCGCGCCATCGCCGTTGCGCGACGTCAGATCCCGGTGCAACGCGATCATCGCCAGCTTGAGGATGTCGGCTGCGGTGCCCTGAATCGGCATGTTGACCGTCATCCGCTCCGCCGCGGCGCGCACGGCGCCGTTCCGGCTGGTGATCTCGGGCACCAGGCGCCGCCGGCCGAACATCGTCCGGACCACGCCGGTGGCGCGGGTCTCCTCGAGCGTGCGGTCGATGAAGGCGCGGACGCGCGGGAAGCCGGCGAAGTAGGCGTCGATGAACTCCTGCGCCGCCTGCTGCGTGACGCCGATGTCCTTCGCGAGCGTGAACGCCGTCTTGCCGTAGAGCAGCGCGTAGTTGATGATCTTCGCCCGCCGACGGAGCTCGTGCGGGCTCAGGCCGCTGTCCGCGCCGAACACCTTGAGCGCCGTGCGGTCGTGGATGTCCTCGCCGCGCTGGAATGCCGCGATAAGCGTTTCGTCTCCCGACAGGTGCGCGAGCACGCGCAGCTCGATCTGCGAGTAGTCGGCGGAGATGAGCACGTGCCCTGGCGCCGCGACGAACGCACGGCGGATCTCCCGGCCCAGCTCGGTGCGAATCGGGATGTTCTGCAGGTTCGGGTCGCTGCTCGACAGCCGCCCGGTCGCTGCGACCGCCTGGTTGAACGAGGTGTGGACCCGGCCCGTCCTGGAATTCACCAGCTGCGGCAGCGCGTCGAGGTACGTGCCCTTCAGCTTCTGCAGCGCCCGCCAGTCCAGGACGAGCCGCGGCATCTCGTGCACCTGGGCGAGCTCCTCGAGGACCTCGAAGGCCGTCGACATCGCCTTCGTCCGCCCTGTGCGCCTCGCCGTCGGCAGCTGCATCTTCTCGAACAGCACCTCGCCGAGCTGACGAGGCGAGTTGATGTTGAACTCGACGCCGGCCAGCGCGTAGATGCGCGCGGCCAGCGCGTCCAGTTCGCGCTCGACGCTCGCGGACTGGCGCTGCAGGACCTCCGTGTCGATCCGCACCCCCGCCTGCTCGATGGCGGCGAGCACGGGAATGAGCGGCTCCTCCAGTTCGCGCCAGACGCGCGTCAGGCCTTCGGCCTCGAGGCGCGCCTCCAGGTCGGGCGCCAGCTGCAGCGGCAGATCGGCGCGTTCGGCCGCGTAGTCGCACAGCGCGGCGGGCGGCAGGTCGGCGATCGGAATCGCGCGCGCCCCCTTGCCGGTCAGCGACCCGGCGGCGACAGCCTTGTAGCCGAGGTGTTCGAGCGCCGTGTCCTCGATGGCATGCGCGGACCGCGTCGGGTCGAGCAGGTAGCTGCCGATCATCGTGTCGAAATCCAGGCCCTCCAGCGTGATCCCGTGCTGCGCCAGCAGGACCGTGGCGGTCTTGAGATCGTGTCCGGTCTTGCGCGGCGACGTCGCTTCCAGCACGCCGCGCAGTGTCTCGAGAATGGTCGCGATCGGCAGACCGGCGCCGGCGTCCAGCAGGCTGCCGTTCGAGCGGCCGACCGGCACGTACCACGCGCGACGCGGCGCATCGGCGATGGCAATGCCGACGAGCGATGCCTCCATCGGCCGCTCGCCGTCGGCGGTCGCGTGGATGCCGATCCGCTCGGCGGCTGCGGCCGCCTGGACGACCTCCGACAGCGCGCTCGTCTCGGTCACGAGGGTGTAGGACTTCTCGACCGTCTCCGCCGTCGGCGCGTACTCCATCAGGAGCGATCGGAACCCGAGCCGCCCGAACAGCTCGTAGCAGCGCGCCCGGTCGCTTCCGCGGTACTTCAGGGTCTGGAAGTCGACCGTCACCGGGACATCGGTATGGATGCGCGCGAGCTCACGGCTCTGCCGTGCGTCCTCCGCATGCGCCAGCAGTCCTTCGCGATACCGCTTCTGCGGGACCTCCGCGGCGCGCTCGAGCAGCGCGTCGAGCGATCCGTAGGTCGCGATGAGGTCGCGGGCCCCCTTCTCGCCGATGCCGGGCACGCCCTTGATGTTGTCGATGGTGTCGCCCATCAGCGCGAGGACGTCCACGACCTGCTCCGGCCAGACACCGAACTTCGCGTGGACCGCATCGCGGTCGAACCACGTGCCCTCGTCCCGCGGGTTGAACACCCGGATGGCGCCGTCGACGAGCTGGAAGAAATCCTTGTCGCCGGTGACGATGGCGACGTCGAAGCCGGCCTCCACCGCCCGCCGCGCCAGCGTGCCGATCACGTCGTCGGCCTCGAACCCCCGGGAGGTGAGCACGGGCACGCCGAGCGCCTCGCAGGCTTCGTGCACCCACGGGATCTGCTCCGCGAGGTCGTCGGGCATCGGCGCGCGGTTCGCCTTGTAGTCGGCCACCAGTGCGTCGCGGAACGTCGGACCGGCGAGGTCGAACGACGCCGCGATGTACTCCGGCGCGTGATCGGTGATCAGCTTCCGGAGCATCGTCACGAAGCCGTAGACGGCGTTCGTCGAACGGCCGTCCGGGCCGCTCAGACCGCGGATCGCGTGATACGCGCGGTACATCTGCGAGCTGCCGTCGATCAGGAACAGGCGCGGGCGTGCGTGCATCGGTTGCGGAAGCAGCGGGCGGGAGAAGCAGTCAGTATATCATTCAGGGTCGTGAGCGTCGGGTTCGCACCGGCCCGCTGCGGGGCCATTCTCGCAGTTCTGGCGGCCCTGCTGACGGCCGCCGGGTGCCGATCGATTCTTCCCACCCAGTACGAGTACGACGAGCAGATCGAGCTGTCGCTCGACGGCTCCGCGACGGTGTACGTCAACGGATCGGTGCCGGCGCTGGTAGCGCTCCATGGCATCGATCTCGAGGTCGCGCCCACCGCGAGGCTCGACCGGGCCGCCATCCGATCGTTCTACGGCTCGGACACCGTCCGGGTGGCGCGCATCAGCGCCTCGCGCCGGAAGGGGCGGCGCTTCGTCCACATCCGGCTCGATGTCGACGACATCTGCCAGCTGGGAACGAGTCCCGCCTTTGCGCGGCCCGACTGCACGCTCCGGCAGCGGGACGGCGAATACGTCTTCAGACAGACGATCGAGCGCGGCGCGGTTCGCGACGTCGGCGACGTCGGCTGGACCGGCGGCGAGCAGGTCGCCTTCCGGCTGCACCTGCCGTCGCGCATCCACTATCACAACGCGCCGTCGAAGCAGGTCGAGCGCGGCAACATCCTGTTGTGGGAGCAGTCCCTTGCCGACCGGCTCGCGGGGCGCCCCGTGGAGATGGAGGCGCGCATGGCGCAGGAATCCATCCTCTACACCACGCTCTGGCTGTTCGGCACGATGGCGCTGGTGGTCATCGCGCTGTTCGGCGCGATTCTGTGGTGGCTGATGCGGAGAAGGGCGTAGGCGAGGCCGCCCGGCGGCCCCGCCCCCTGGTGTCAGATGCGTTCGGCCATCGCGCGCATCTCGGCGTCGGTCTTCAGTTCGTTCTTCACCGAGAACGCGCCGAACGTGGTCGCCAGCGACCGCGCCAGCATCCGTTCGACGTTGCTGTTGACCACCCCGGTCAGCGTGACGTGTCCACGCTCGACGATGATGTGAATCGGCGGGTTCGCCATCGCCGCGTAATGCCAGAACGCGGAGTGTCCGTAGATCGCGCGGGCAATCCGGTACCGCAGCTCGTCGTCGAAGGGCGACGTCGGCAGTACCGACAGCTCGTTGCGGATCGCCGTCACGCCGGACACCCGGCTGACGACGCGCTCGAGGTCGTCCTTCTTGAAGGGCATCGTGACCTTGCCGCTCAGCACGACCACGTTGTCCTCGGCGAGCCCCACGCGCACGTCATCGAAGATCGTGAACCGGCTGTACTGGCGCACCTCCTCGCTGATGCTGTTGATGAGCTGCAGGCTCTTGCGTTCGTTGTAGTCGGCGTACGCCGGACCGGATAAGAGCGCGAAAGCCAGCGCCATCAGGAAGAATCGCTTCATCATGATGGTTGCACCTCCTCGCCGTCCCCCGCCGGACCTTTCCGGCGCCGGAGACAGGCGGCGCTGACAATGCTTCAGCAGATCAAGCGCTGTGCCAGCATCTACCTGTGAGATGCTGGCCGGTTTTCGCTGATGTCAGCGGGGTCCGCCGGGGCTCCGCCCTCGGGCGAGGACGGCCGTCAGCGGCGCGAGGTCAGCGGCCCGGCCGCCGGGCCCTTCAGAGGAGCAGCGCCGTCGCCATGCCGAGTCCGACCAGCAGCACCTGGGGCAGGGCCGTCAGGCCGGTACGTCCCCGGTCGTGGAGATCCGGAATCAGGTCCGACATCGCGACGTAGATGAAGCTGGCCGAGGCGATCGCCAGCAGGTACGGCAGCATCGCCGGCAGCCACTGGACGAGCAGCACGGCGGCGATCGCGCCGAGCACGCTGGCCAGGGCGGTCAGGATGTTCAGCGCCAGCGCGCGGGAGCGGCTGTATCCGGCATGGAGCAGGACGGCGAAGTCGCTGATTTCCTGCGGGACTTCGTGCGCGGCGACGGCCACCGCGGTGCTGATGCCGAGCGGCACGGAGGTCAGCACCGCCGCGCCGATCATCGCGCCGTCCACGAAGTTGTGCACGGCGCCTCCGATGAGCACCAGCGACGCCGACGCGTGGTGCACCTCGCATTCCTCCGTGTGACAGTGGTGCCAGAGCACCAGCTTCTCGATGACGAAGAAGCCCAGGATGCCGGCCAGCAGCACGCCGAACACTTCGGTGGGCGGCCTGAGCTCGATGGCTTCGGGGAGCAGCGCCATCAGGGCGACGCCAAGCAGCGCGCCGACGGCGTATGCGACGAGCCACGGCACGAGCCTGGCCCGGCTGGGAGCCGGGAGCAGGAGCAGCAGCGCGGCGCAGAGCAGGCCGCCGAGGCTGCCGATGAGCGACAGCCCTACGGCGGTGAAAAGAGAAGGCACCGCGGAAAATCATACCCCCGGCGCCCGACGTCCCTGCGGGTCGCGGCTACGTCGCCATGAACCCCCGGCGCGCACGGACCGTGTAGCGGTCGCCCCGCACGTCGACCCGGATGGTGTGCCAGCGCCCGTCGCGCTCGGCTGCCGCCGGATAGGCCAGGAAGTACTGCCGGCTCAGTTCGTCGGCGATGTTCGTCGTCGCCGGGCCGAGGTCGCGCGACGAGCGCACGATCTCGGTGCGGCCGCCGCTGTCGTCCGTCAGCTCACGGAGCGCCCCGGCGTTGACGCGATCCGAGCCGATCTGGATGCGCGAGCCCTGGCCGCCGCCGATCACGATCTGCGGCTGGTAGGGCCACGGACGGCGGCGTCCCGGTCTGGGGAAGGGGAACGGCAGCCGGACGGGAGGGCGCTGGACGGGCGCGTTCGTCCAGACCCGCCCGCCTTCTCCGTCGATGCCGACCGCGTAGACCAGCAGCTCGCTCTCGCGAATCATCGAGCGCAGGCCGGAGACGGATGCGGAGCTCTGGGTGTCGTTGCCGTCCGAAATCAGCACGATCGCCTTCTTCCGGTTGCGGCCGCTGCCGACCATCGGCACCGCCTCGGCGAGCGCGTCGTACATCGCCGTGCCGCCGCGCGGCGCGATCCGGCGCATCGCCGCGCTGAGGCGCTCCCGATCGCTCGTCCAGTCCTGGACCAGCATCGGCACGGTGTTGAACTGGTAGAGGAACACTTCGTCCTCGGGGCCGAGCAGATCGAGGAAGCGTTCGATCGCCTCGCGCGCGTGCTGCCACTTCTCGCCCGCCATGCTGCCGCTCGTGTCGACGACGAGCCCCAGGCTGACCGGCACGCGCTCGCTGCTGAAGTGCGTGATCGCCTGCTCGACGCCGTCTTCATACAGCGCGAAGTCCTCGCGCTGCAGCCCGGTGACGAACCGCCCGTCACGATCGGTGACCGTCACCGGGACGTTGATCAGCTCCACGCCGGCCCGGAAGCGGAATCCCTCATGCGGCTGCGCATCCTCCTGCGCCTGGAGTGCCGCGGCGGCGAAGGCCACGGCCGCCGCGACGAGCATCACGAGCACGGTCCTGCCTCTCATGATCCGTTCCTTTCACCCGCCTGTCCGGCGGCAGGCAGCACGGGGGCCTTCGATTGGGCGCGCCGGCTGCGGAGATCGACATGCGGCACCGTTCCCGTTCCGTCGATGAAGGAAATGCGATAGCGCTTCACCTGTGCCGCCGGCGAGAGCACGATTGCGAACGGCGACTCGTCGCCCGGGTTCAGCCGCGACGTCCGGAGCGGCTTCCTGCCGCTCGTCAGCGGTGCCCCGTCGGCGCCGAAGCTGTGGGCGACGGCTTCGAGCCCGCCGACCGCGCGGCCCGACGGCGGATTGCGTACGACGCCCGAAATCTCCAGGACGCCGTCGTGGCGCTGGTGGCGCAGCGCGAGCAGCTCGAGCGGCGCCGGCGGATGCGCTGCTGACTGACCGGCATCCCGATCGGGGCCCGTCAGCGCCAGACCGGCCAGGACCAGGCCGGCGACGAACACGCCGGCCGCGGCGGCCAGGAGCAGTGCCGTGCGCGGACTTCCGGTGGCCGTGCCGCCGAACACCAGGGGACGGTCCGTCAGTCCGGTCGACGGCACCGCGTCGGGCGCCGCACTTTCCGCGTGCGGACGGATTGGCGGAGGGGCGGGCCGTTCCGGGCGGGCCGGCTCCGGCGAGACCCCATCCGTGAGCTCGCCGTCGAGCAGCAGCGACAGCGCCGCGGCGCGAGCCTCCGATCGCTCGCGTTCCTCGCGTCCGAGCCGGAGCACCCAGACGAGCAGCCCGAGTGCAGCCCCGAGCGAGACGAGCGTAACGACAACGAGCAGCGCCACCATTTGCAGAGAACTCCTACCGGATCCGGAACTCCATCGCGACTTCGACGAGCACGTCGACCGGCGCGCCATGGCGCGTCGCCGGCTCGAAGCGCCACTGGCGAACGGCCGTGACCGCGCGCTCGTCCAGACCGTGGCCCAGACCGCGGACGATCCGGACGTCGCCGACGCCGCCGTCCCGCCGAACCACGATCTCCATCAGGACCTCGCCCTCGAGCCCGCGCCGCCGGGCTTGGTCGGTGTAGTCGGGGCGGACTTCCCGCAGCAGCCGGGGCGGTTCGATTCCGCTGCCCGGCCTGTAGGGGCCGCCGCCTTCGCCGCCCCCGCTGCCCGGCCCGATGCCGGTCCCCTCGCCTTCGCCCATGCCGGCGCCTGTCCCGGAGCCGGTGCCCCCCTCGTCGCCCGGGCCACGGACCGGTTCGGGCGTCTGCGGCTCGTCCATCACGCCGTCCTGATCGATCTCGTCACCGGGCAGCATCACCACGGGCGCTTCGACCTGGGGCAGCGGTTCGGGCTCCGGCTCTCGCGGAGGAGCAGGCTCGGGAGGCCGTCGTACGGGCGCCGGACTGCTCACCCGACTCGCGCCTTCGCGCTTCACCCGTGGCGGTGTCAGGCCACGCCGGTCGCCTCCGCCTCCCCCGCCGCCTCCCGGACCGGGCAGCGCGAGGTAGACGAGCCGCATCGGCTCGGCGGTCACCTCGATGGTCGGCGACGTCGCGGACGCGCGACCGAGTCCGAGCGTCGTCGCCAGCACGATGACCGCGATCAGAGCGACGTGCAGACTGCTCGACACCGCGAGCGGTGTGCGCAGCAGCGGCGCGGCGTCCGCCGTCCGGAGTTCGAAGCGCGGACCGACCGACGCCACCGGAGGCAGGGATTGCGCCAGCGTGCCCGCGCGGATGGCGCGTCCCGCCCTGATCGATTCGTCGCGCGCGATCCACGTGGCGCCGTCGCCGACGGGCAGCGTCCGGATCGCGCCGGCTTCCACCCAGGCCGCTACCTCGGCCACGCTCGCGCCCGAGGCGCGGGCGAGCTCCCGGATCGAGAACGCGTCGGGACCAGTACGCAGAGACACTGATGGCTCGACCTTCCCCCAACAAGAGGGCAAAAGGTCTGCCGGTCTTCACCTGCCAGGTTTGTCAGGGAACCGCGCGAAAACGGCCGGCACGCGTCGTCAGGCTGTCCTCCGGACAGGGCGCCAGTCCGCCAGCCGTCATCCTGAGGGAGCGTTCGCGGTTACGCGAACGCTTCGACGAACCGGAGGCCGTCGCGCTCGCCGATGGGCCTGACGCGCTGCCAGCCTGCGCGCTCGAGCGCCGCGACCACGTCAGTGTCCTGCGGACCGGCATCGGCGGCACGGAACCATCGGGACAGACCCGATGCCTGCTGTCCCGCAATGACGACGATCCGGCCGCCAGGCCGGACGGAGGGGCGAAGCTGCGCGGCCGCCTCCCGCCAGCCGTCGACCGTTTCGACCACCGCGAGGTCGAACCCCGCGCCCTGGGGCGGCGCCGCGGCAACTTCCAGGAGCACGCCGTGCTTCGCCGCCGCGTGCTCGAGCGGCGCCGCGTCGGTCCCATCCGCGAGCACGACCACACGCCCGGACAACCCGGTGCGGCTCGCCAGCGGCAGGACGAGCGACGGAGACCGGCCCGCGAAGACCACCGAGTCGCCCAGCCGGGCGCCGGTCATCGCGACCACCAGCGGTTCCTCGTCGTGCTGTGGCGTGCGAAGAAACGGAAGCTTCATGGCGTCTCCGGGCCTGTACGGGCCAGAATCACTGATGTAATCGTTTTCTGATATAGTCCCGCCGTTATGGCATCCGTCAACATCGCGCCCGCGACCGGGCGCCTCGGCATTCTGCTGGTCGGCCTCGGGGCCGTCTCCACCACGGTCATCGCCGGCGTGCTCGCCATCCGCAAGGGCCTCGCGCGCCCCGTCGGCTCCCTCACCCAGATGGGCACCATCCGCCTCGGCAGGCGCACGGAGCACCGCTCGCCCCGCCTCGCCGAGGTACTGCCGCTCGCCTCGATCGACGACGTCGTCTTCGGTGGCTGGGACCTGTTCGAGGATAACTGCTACGAGGCCGCCCGGACAGCCGGCGTGCTCGACGGCGCGCAGCTCGAGAGCATCCGCTCCGAGCTCGAGGCGATCGTCCCCTGGCCGGCGGTCTTCGACCGGCAGTACGTCAAGCGCCTCGACGGGCCGAACGTGAAGAAGGGGGCCACGAAGCGGGAGCTCGCCGAACAGGTCATCGAGGACATCCGGCGCTTCCGGACGGAGCACGGCGTTGACCGTCTGGTCATGGTGTGGTGCGGGAGCACCGAGGTCTACATGCAGGAGACGCCGGCGCACGCCACGCTGGGGGACTTCGAGTCGGCGCTCGAACGGAACGATCCGGCCATCGCGCCGAGCATGGTCTACGCGTACGCCGCGCTGAAGGAGGGGATCCCGTTTGCCAACGGCGCGCCCAACCTGACGTGCGACATCCCCGCGCTGGTCGAGCTCGCCGCGCGGACCGAGACGCCTGTCGCCGGCAAGGACCTCAAGACCGGCCAGACCCTGATCAAGACGATCATCGCGCCGGGTCTGAAGGCGCGCCTCCTCGGCGTGGACGGCTGGTACTCGACGAACATCCTCGGGAACCGGGACGGCGAGGTGCTGGACGACCCCGGGTCGTTCAAGACGAAGGAGGAGAGCAAGAAGTCGGTCCTCGACTACATCTTCCAGCCGCACCTCTATCCAGACCTCTACGGCGAGGTGCATCACGTCGTCCGGATCAACTACTACCCGCCGCGCGGGGACAACAAGGAAGGCTGGGACAACGTCGATCTGGTCGGGTGGCTCGGCTACCCGATGCAGCTCAAGATCAATTTCCTGTGCCGCGACAGCATCCTGGCCGCGCCGATCGTCCTCGACGTCGCGCTCTTCCTGGATCTGGCGCAGCGCGCCGGACTGTCAGGCATCCAGGAGTGGCTCTCGTTCTACTTCAAGAGCCCGCAGCACGCGCCCGGACTCTATCCCGAGCACGACCTGTTCATCCAGTTGATGAAGCTGAAGAACACGCTGCGGTGGATGCTGGGCGAGGAGCTGATTACCCACCTGGGGCGCGAGTATTACGACTAGCCGGTGGGGACAACGGGGCAGGGCACCCAGCCCTGCCCCACTCGGTCCGAGCGGCGTGGATCCGCGTGTTGGCTACTGACCCGGCGGCGTCGGAGGCAGCGGGGGCGGGGCCGACGGACCGGGCGACGTGAACGGCCCGCCGAACGGATCGGGGGCTGCGGGAGGCGCCGGAGGCGGACCCTGCTTCCGGAACATCAGCGCGCCGAGCAGTCCGCCAAGCGCCCCGAAGGCGACACCCGCAAACAGCATCACGACGAATCCGAGCAGCGCCCCCACGATGCCGGCGCCGGCGCCGTGCTGCATGTTCTCGAGGGCCTCACGGGCTTCCGGCGGCATGTCCCCGGCCGACTCCAGCACCTGCCGCATCATGTCGGCCTGCATCGGGCCGAAGACCAGCCCGACCGGGATGCTGAACACCAGATACACTCCCGCCCCGATGAGGCCGGCCAGCAGGCCGATCGTGGCGCCGTCGCCGGCGTCGATGGGCGCGCTCTGGTTCTGCTGGAGCAGCCAGGCCGCCAGCGCTCCGCCGGCGACCACCCAGAGGCAGCAGCAGATGTTCCCGATGCTGAGGACCGGGAGCGCCGAGAGCACGCCGATGAACAGGCCGCCCAGGAGTGCCGGCTGCAGCTTGGAGGCTCGCATGCCGCAGAAGCATACGGGGAAGAGGGGCCCGAGGGGAATAGGGGGGTGATAGAGTGAACCACATGGCTTCCGAGAACACCACACCCGAACTTGCCGCTCTATTGAAGGAAGACCGGTCGTTCCCGCCCCCTCCGGAGTTCGCCGCCGCCGCCAATGCCAACGACCCGGCGGTCTACGAACGCGCTGCTGCGGATCCGGAGAAGTTCTGGGCGGAGTTCGCGGGCGAGCTGGAGTGGAGCACGCCCTGGAACCGGATTCTCGAATGGAACCCGCCGCACGCGAAATGGTTCGTCGGCGGGAAGTTGAACGCCTCGGTCAACTGCCTCGACCGCCACATCCGGACGTGGCGCCGCAACAAGGCCGCGATCATCTGGGAAGGCGAGCCCGGCGAGCGCCGCACGCTGACGTACTGGGAGCTCTATCGCGACGTCTGCCGGTTCGCCAACGTCCTCCGCACGCTGGGGATCCGGAAGGGCGACCGTGTTGCGATCTACCTGCCGATGATCCCGGAGCTGGCGATTGCGATGCTCGCCTGCGCCCGCATCGGCGCCATCCACAGCGTCGTCTTCGGCGGGTTCAGCTCAGCGTCGCTCCGCGACCGGATCAACGACCAGCAGGCGAAGCTGCTCATCACCGCCGACGGCGGCTACCGCCGGGGAGGCGTCGTCCAGCTGAAGAAGGTCGCCGACGAGGCGCTGGAATCCGCTCCGTCGATTGAGAACGTGATCGTCGTGCAGCGCGGCCCGTTCGAGATCAACTTCAACGCGCAGCGCGACCGCTGGTACCACGAGCTGATGCGCGATGCGCCGCTCGAAGCGGCCGCCGAGCCCATGGACTCCGAGGACATCCTCTACATCCTCTACACCTCGGGCACGACCGGGAAGCCGAAGGGCATCGTCCACACGACCGGCGGATATCTCACCGGGTGTTACGCGACGACCAAGTGGGTCTTCGACCTGAAGGACGACGACGTGTACTGGTGCACGGCCGACATCGGCTGGGTCACCGGGCACAGCTACGTCGTGTACGGGCCGCTGGCCTGCGGCGCGACGGTGCTGATGTACGAGGGTGCGCCGGACTTCCCTGACAAGGATCGGTTCTGGGACATCATCGAGCGGCACGGCGTCACCGTGTTCTACACGGCGCCCACCGCGATCCGCGCCTTCATGCGGTGGGGCCCCGAGTGGCCGAAGAAGCACGACCTCTCGTCGCTGCGCCTCCTCGGGTCGGTGGGCGAGCCGATCAACCCCGAAGCCTGGATCTGGTACCACCTGTACATCGGCCGTGAGCGCTGCCCCGTGGTCGATACCTGGTGGCAGACGGAGACCGGGCACATCATGATCACGCCGCTGCCCGGCATCACCGCGACCAAGCCGGGCTCGGCGACGAAGCCGTTCCCGGGCATCGCTGCGGAGGTCAAGAACGAGCGCGGCGAGACCGTGGGTGTCGGTGGCGGACTGCTCGCGCTGTCGAAGCCCTGGCCGGGGATGCTGCGCGGTATCTACGGCGACATGGACCGGTACGTCCAGCAGTACTGGAGCCGGTGGACGAACGACATCTACTTCACCGGCGACGGCGCGAAGCGCGATGAGGACGGGTACCTCTGGCTGCTGGGCCGCGTCGACGACGTGCTGAACGTCGCGGGGCACCGGATCGGCACGATGGAGCTCGAAAGCGCGCTCGTCGACCATCCGAAGGTTGCCGAATCGGCCGTCGTCGGCCGCCCGCACGAGATCAAGGGACAGGCCGTGGCCGCGTTCGTGACGCTGAAGGAAGGGGTCAAGGGCTCCGACGCGCTCGCCGACGAGCTGCGGCAGCACGTCGGGCGTCTCATCGGCCCGATCGCCAGACCGGACGACATCATCTTCACGGCCGACCTGCCGAAGACCCGGTCGGGCAAGATCATGCGCCGGCTGCTGCGCGACATCGCCGAGGGGAAGGCGCTCGGCGACACGACGACGCTGGCGGATCCGGCCGTCGTGCAGGCGTTGAAGGCGCAGTACGAGGAAAAGGAAGCGGGCTAGATCGTCACCGACTCTCCGGGAGGTTCCGGGGCGTGCAGCCCGCGGTTCGTCCGCGGGAAACTCCGGAACCTCCCGAACCGTCTAAGGTAGAGATTCCCATGGCCATCATCGAGACGCAGGACCTCTGGAAGACCTACGTGATGGGCAGCGAGGAGATCCATGCCCTCCGGGGGGTCTCTATCAGCATCGAGAAGGGCGAGTACGTCGCCATCATGGGCCCGTCCGGGTCCGGCAAGTCCACGCTGATGAACCTCATCGGCTGCCTGGACACGCCGAGCCGCGGCAGCTACCTGCTGAACGGCAAGCAGGTCAGCCAGATGAACGACAACGAGCTGGCGCACATCCGGAATCAGGAAATCGGGTTCGTGTTCCAGACGTTCAACCTGCTGCCGCGCGCCTCGGCGCTCCACAACGTCGAGCTGCCGCTGATTTACGCCGGCATCCCGGCGAAGGAACGGCAGGAGCGGGCCAAGGACGCGCTGCGGAAGGTCGAGCTCGACCAGCGGATGAGCCACAAGCCCAACGAGTTGTCGGGAGGCCAGCGGCAGCGTGTCGCCATTGCCCGCGCGCTCGTGAACAACCCGTCGATTCTCCTCGCCGACGAGCCCACGGGAAATCTCGACTCGAAGACGGGCGTCGAGATCATGAACCTGTTCGAGCGCCTGCACCAGGCAGGCAACACGATCGTGCTCGTCACGCACGAACCCGACATCGCCGCGCACGCACACCGGATCATCAGCATCCGCGACGGACAGGTCGAGAAGGACGTCAAGCAGGCAGCTTGATCAGGTCTGATCAGGTCTGATCGGGTCGGATCGGGTCTGATCAGGTCGGATCAGGTCGGATCGGGTCGGATCAGGTCCCGCCCGCGCCTGAGTCGGAAAAGCGCGGGCGGATCAGGTCCCCGCCTTCGCCCGCGTTCGCGGGCTTCGGCGGTCGCGGATCAGGTCGCGCGCACCCAGTGTCCCGGCGCGACTTCGGCCAGCGTCGCCTCCAGGCTCACCC